>NZ_JADJJX010000002.1:300000-494935 GCF_016706325.1 Methanothrix sp.
AGCAGGTGGAAAGGCTCAACGATAAATTGAGGAAGCTCTACCTGGCTTGAGCGAGCGCCGGCAAGGCGGGCCCGGGCCGGGATGATTTGAGTGCAGGTGGTATGAGATCCGATAAGATTCAGCCGAGGGTCTATCTTCTCAAGACGGGATCGATCCTAAGGGACCAGGCGGGCAATATCCTGGATGCCCGCTCCTCAGTGACTCTGATTGAGAGCGAGAGGGGAAGGATCATAGTGGACACCGGTCAGGAGGGGGATGGGGAAGAGATACTGAAGGCCCTGGCTGAGCTGGGGCTGGATGGTTCGGATATCGATATAATTGTGAACACTCATTCTCATCCCGACCACTGCGCCAACAACTGGCTGTTTCCCCGGGCTTTGAAGATATCTCCCAATGATGGGGAGGAGATCGCCCCCGGGGTTAGAGCCCTGGCCACCCCTGGCCACAGCCCGGATAGCATATCCATAGTGGTCGATGCTGCCATCCATCATGCTGCCAGCCATCTCCCGAAGGGGATGAAGCGGAGCTGGCCACCCAGAGGGTGGTGATAGCAGGAGACGCCCTGCCCACATTGGGCAACTTCAAAGAGGACCCTCCGGCATTGCACTACGACCGCCTCCTGGCTGTGGCCAGTATGGATAAGATCATAGCCATTGCGGATATGGTCATACCTGGCCACGACCGGCCGTTTTATGCAAGGGAAGGGGAAGGAGGGTCTCTTTCCATTGAAAAGCATTTAGCTACTGAGGCCGATCGTGACTGAATTCTATAAACTGGAGGCCAGGAGAAAAGATCTCAGAGATCATTGAGAATTGCTTTTCGATGTCCTTCGACTAAAAAAGTCTTGGGGTTGCGCATAATCGAAACATTCAAATAGGAAAAACGGCAATAGTCATGATTAATATGGATAATAAAATGGGTAAGGAGATCATTAATAACTACCGCAAGTATTTTAATGAAATAAATAGTGGCGAATTATACGAAGCTGAAAATACTCTAAAGTCTATTGTAAAAAAGGAAGAGGCTGGAGAAGGATACCTCAATGCCCGCAGATACCTTGGAATGCTCTATTTAGAGATGGAGAACTTTGATAAGGCAATCTCTGAACTGTCAATGATTGTTAAGATAAAAGAGGCAACTAAAAAAAGAAGTTTCGCAATCTGGCTAAAGAATGTCCTTGAAGGTTTTGATAAGGAAGAGGAGGAGAGAGGTCATTTAGCTTGGGTCTATCATGATCTAGGGATGGCTTATCTGGGAAAGGCAGACTGTGAAATGGCAGAGAAATACCTCTTGAAAGCTTATGATATATCTAAGGATAAGAAGAATATATTCAGAAACGATCTTGGCTGGCTATACTACAAATGGAACAAGCCCGAAGAGGCGATAGAGAAGTTTAAAGCATCTGTCAATCAAGGAGATAACAGTGGTTTTCCCATTTTTATCTCGGCCTGGCTGAAATCAAGGCCGGGAGGCTTGTAAGTGCTAAAGAGTGGTTGAATGAGGCAATCAGCATATTTGATACAAATGCGCATGACCCCTATGATAAATCAAAACGCATCTTCTATGAGCTGATGAAGGCCTCCGCTCTTAATAACTTGGGCCGGATCGAGATGGACAATGGAGAGTATCGAAAATCTAAGAGACTCTTTCTCGAAGGCTTAGCCATCTGTGAGAGACAGGAGTGTCAAGAATACATCAAAGGGCTTTCACCTCGCAGAAAGACGAAAGAGAGCATAACCATCGCTGCACTTCATAACAATTTAGGGCTTTTGCATTATAAACAGGGATTTCTGGACGAGGCGGAAAAAGAGTATATCGCTGCATTGAAATTCGAGGAGCTTCCTGAGACCTATAACAATTTGGCAGTGGTATATCATGAAAAGGGGGTGAAGGAAAAAGCTGAGAGCTACCTCAAAAATGCTCTGCGATTGGACTCACAGACAGAGGTTGCAAGAGCCAATCTAAACCGGTTGGTGGGAGGGGGTGCAAACTGGTGGGATTGGTGGTTCAAGCCAGGAACATCGGGATCCAGTTTGCATAAGGGCGAGTGGCCTCGGAGGATTGTGGGATCTTTCCTGGTCTTTGCCCTGCTGGTTATGGTTTGTAGCATGGTGTGTACCTCCTTTTCTGGATCAGAGATATCAGTTCTTGGAATTAGCCTATTGTCCTTTGGCGAACATGGGGTAAATACGGTTCAAGAGGATATCTATAGCTATAAGGTTGGCGACAATAGCACTTCACGAGTCAGGGAGACTACTAGCACCAAAACAACAACTACCACTACTGCTAAGAATGGATCAAATTTGATTGATAAGATTACGATCGCAGCACTGTTATTCTTCTTCTTGGTTCATCCACAGATTAAGATTTTTTTCGTTTGGAGCGGCTAAGTTCGAGATGGAAACGGCTAGCATCTCGGGATCCCCCCATGTGTTGCGCGGGCACACCATCCAGTTGCTACAATTGGAGATATTCAAAGATGCTTCAGATTAAGAATTTATTGGAGATTTCAATGGAAGTAATCGCCGACGGATGTCTGGAAAACGGAGCGATAGTCGCCGCCAATTCATTTAAAATTATTATTCTTCAGAGGCTAAAAACTATTTCATGTTTGGCCCAGGGACGGCTCATACATATCAATCGCATCTGATATACTAGGGCTTGAAACATCCAAGAAAATTTTTTAACTGGTGTCTCAAGAGGGCGGAGGGTTTCAGGGATTCGGGCCTGTTTTTTGAAAGTATATGTGAACGGGCTCAAGGCCCATAATGGCTTCCCAACCCGATCAGACAGGATCTCATCTTTCGCCCTGTGGCACCACTATCAAGACAACCTTGAAGATGCCAGGAAATTCGAGGACCTCAAAAAAAGGAGCTGATGGGCTTGCACGGATCTGAATGCAGACTGCTTGGATCTGGTGGCAACCGATCTTTGGGAGGAGAGGCTTGCTTTTCCAGACCTTGCAGAGAACTTCACTTACTCTCTTGCCGCTTGCATAAGAGGGCTCAAATGCGCAGGTGAAATGATCCCCGAAGAGGCTGATAAGTGGTGGGAAGTTGCCGAAGAGATGAGAATGAGACTGGACGAGCACTTCATTGATGACCATTTTGTCCGCCCTTTGGAAAGCTGATTGACAAGCGGATCGATGCCTCAGTCTTGGCCCTCGTCTATCCATTTGCGATATACGAGGCCGATGCCCCCGAAATAGTCTCCACTGTCAAAGAGATCGAAAGCCGTCTCGTTGTTGATGGCGGGGTGCACCGCTACGAGCATGACGAGTACGATGGCTGGATGTTCGAAGGGATGCACCGAAAGAAAGGAGCTGGTGCCTGGCCGATCCTCAACTTCTGGCTCTATATATTGGATCCAAAGAGGCGATACTAGAAGAGCGAAGCAGTTTTACGACTGGGTCATTGAAAGGACGGACGGACATATCCCAGAGCAGATTTTCGACAATGGCATTCAGATTCTCAGTCTCCCCCTTGCTCTGGTCTCATGCGATGTTCGTTATAGCGTCCAGCTTGGGATACAGGTGAATTACCTCGTGCTAGGAGGCGGCCGTCCGGATCGAGCTGCTGAGGAGAAGGATCCCAAAGAGACTCGCATGGAGATTCGCAGGGATTCACAGAGGGACTTGAGAGACAGCTCATGATTGACAGCCGTACAGCCGGAAATCTATAAACAATATCCTGGACGATAATAAGCTTATGAGAAGAGAAGATGCCTCCCAGGATTCCAAAGCAGTCTCCAAGAAGAGACTGACGCCCTGCAGTATCATGTCACCCAGAGGGCGGCACTGAACCCCTGTATTCGCCGACTCAATTTGACCCCCCTATTTGAAACCCATCGTTTGACCCCCCAAAAGGAGCCTCCCCCCTCCAAGTACTCTGAGAGGGGCGGTAAGGTGAAAACGATGGCAGATGTACGTAGAATCGTAGACCTGTACGAACCCATAAGTCCTACAAAAGTAGTCCGCGAACTGAACATATCCCGAACACTGTGAAAGTATTCATCAGGTCAAAGATGCAAGAAGGATTGGCGGAGGAGATCATTCCCAAAACCGAAAGATCGTTCAACCCTCTCGCTCACTGATCTTGTCCGTCAGAAGATACATCAATATCTTGAGTCAAACATGGGATGCCCCAAAAACAACGACTCACGGCAAAAGAATCTGGGAGCTTCTCGTCCAGGATGGTCATAAAATAGGTTATACCACGGTCAAGGACGAAGTTGTCCGCTGGAAACGCACTAATGCACCCCGAGAGGTTTATCTTTGCAGGAGCCGCGCATTGGTCAGCGTGCAGAATTCGATTGGGGCGAAGTCACACTCAAATCGCCGGAGTATGGCAGAAATTCTACCTTGCGGTCTTCGTCTTGCCCTTCTCGCTCTATCGATTTGCTCGCCTCTATAACAGATCAACCCGTCTGGAAGTGATCCAGGCCCACATCGAATTCTTCCGCGAGATCGGCTCAGTTCCCGAGGCGATATTCTATGACAGAATGGCTGCTGTATACGATTCTCGAAAGCAGCAGTTCAATGATAAATTTCTGGAATTCTCTATGCATTTCGGTTTTCAGCCCTGTGTCTGCAATCCAGCTTCACCTAACGAGAAAGGGACAGACGAAGAAAGTGTAGGCTATGTCCGGCGTGCCACTTTCAGCGAAAGGAGTTCATTTGCATCCATAAATGAGGCTGCTGAATGGCTAAAAATGCGCCTTGGCGAGATAAACGGCCATCCTGTCTATCGTCGATCCGATGTGCCGGTCCAGGGCCTTGATCAAGAGCGAGCCTTGATGCATCCATTGCCAACACTCGAATTTGAAAACTGCGAACTGAAACGTGCAACTATTTCGCGGTATTCATTGGTAAAATTTGACGGGAACTTCTACTCACTCGGATACATACCGTCCTCGATATATTACACTGAAGATGTTGGTGGATAGGATCGAGTTCCTTGATGGAAACGATATCATTGCAGTTCATCGTCGATTGGCTGGGAATCAGAAGTATTCGCTTGATATCGCTCATTACATCAAGACTTTTCATCGCAAACCGGGTGCGCTCCCAAATTCCAGAGTTTTAGCTCAGGCAGATGAACTGATTCGGGATGCTTTCAATCGCTATTATGCGAATGATCCAAAAAATTTCTGCCTATTCTTGACCTGATAAAAGAGACCTCCCCTGAAAAATTTTCAACCGCTCTTGCGATCCTAAAAGAACAGAACATCCATCCGACCAGCGATAGCATTCGGTTTTGCTTCATCAAACCAATGCTCTGATGGTTGAGCCCTTTGACATCGAGGGTGGTTTCGAGGTCCTGGAGCCGGATCTCACCATATTCGATCAGTTTATGGAGGGATAGACTGTGGAACCGAATCTTGCAGATCTATGTAAACAGTTGCGACTGAGCGGAGTCTACAACTACGTCCTGGACTATCAGCCTGATAATGAGGATATGCTGCAGTTTCTGACTTCAGCATTGCAGTCCGAACTCGACAAGAGACATCTGAACCGCCAGATGAGAGCGCTTCGGCAAGCCGGCTTTCCGACAAAAAAGAGGTTCGAGGATCTATTGATGGATGATTTGCCGCAAGATGGGCGAGAGGCTATTCCTGAACTAAAAGCGCTTGCGTTTCTTAAAGAAAGGAGGAATGTTATTCTCATCGGAAATTCAGGAACCGGCAAGACTCATATGGCTATTGCGGTAGGGATCAAAGCATGCGAGGAGAACTATCGAGTTGTATTTCGCTCCGCAGCGGCATTGGTCAATGAGATGATCGAAGCGAGAAAAGATAACAGGCTCTCAATTTATATCAAACAGTTTAAAAAGGTTGATCTCCTCATAATTGATGAGCTTGGGTACGTAACATTTGATCTCGCTGCTGCTGAATTGCTATTTCAGTTGCTTGCAGCACGATATGAGACTATGAGTACTATCATTACCTCGAACCTGGGATTTTCAGATTGGGTGAAGGTATTCCATGACAGGACTCTAACCGCAGCAATTCTGGATAGGATTACCCACCACGCGCTGATACTGAACATGAACGGAGAGAGTTTCCGCAGAAAGTAGCGAGACGAACTTTATACTCTATGAGTTAGGTTAGTCGTCTAAGGGGGTCAAAATCGGATCGGCGCGGGGGTCAAATTTGGACCGGCGGATACAGAACCCCCCTTCCAGAACGAATTCTGGAACAATAAAAGGCCTGGCATCTATGTGGATGTGGTCTCGGGAGAGCCCTTATTCAGCTCAAAGGATAAATTCGATTCCGGGACAGGATGGCCGAGCTTCGCAAAGCCGCTGAAAGAGGGGAGCATAGAAGAGAGAGTCGATACCAGTTATAATATGAGGCGGATTGAGGTTCGCAGCAAAGAGGCCAACTCCCATTTGGGCCATGTATTCGATGACGGCCCCGATCCGACGGGTCTGCGCTACTGTATCAACTCTGCCTCCCTGCGTTTTATACCAGTGGAGGATCTGGAAAAGGAAGGATATGGAGAATACCGGCCCCTCTTCCAGGAGGATGAGCCCCGGGGCGGGCAGAGGGAGGCTTCCGGGAGAGCCGATCAGGGCTATGAGATTGCCACCTTCGCCGCCGGCTGCTTTTGGGGAGTGGAGGCGCTCTTCCAGCAGATCCGCGGAGTGCTTCGGACAACTGTGGGATACACAGGAGGAACAGTCCCTCATCCATCCTATGATCAGGTTTGCACCGGGACTACAGGCCATGCAGAGGCTGTGCAGATAGAGTACGATCCCCAGATCGTATCCTACAGAGAACTGCTCAGCTTATTCTGGAGAATGCATAATCCCACCACACCCAACCGCCAGGGACCTGATATAGGCACCCAATATCGATCGGCCATATTCTACCACAATGATGAGCAAAAGGCAGCAGCAGAGAAATCACGGGATGAATTCGATAGATCTGGTGCCTATCCAAGAAGATCTGTCACTCAGATCGTTCCTGCATCTGATTTTTATGAAGCGGAGGAATATCATCAGCATTATTTCGCAAAGCGGGAAGCAGCAAAGCAGAAAGCAGCAAAGCGGGATCAGAATAATGCCATGTATTAAGAAAAAGAAAAAAGTAGGGCCCAGGGCAGAAGCGTTCATCTGTTGATAATATATTTATTTTTTCACACTTGCTGCCATGCGCCATGCTTCCATTGCTCACGCTTCTGGTCGTCATCATTGCTATCAACACTATACTGCATATCCGATCTGTTCGCGCATCAGCGGATATGCATATGGCCGGTCTGAGTATGAGGATTTCGAGAATTAATAGAATTATGGATAGAAGCGGTGCAGAAGTGACTACTCCTCGATTTCAATTCCACGATTCTGAAAGAACTCTCTTAACGCCTCTTCGATCACCTGGCTTTGAGCACGCATGCTGCTTTTAGTTTGAACAGTATAGATCTTCAAGGCTTTTGCGACTGGTTCTGATAAAGTCAAGGTAGTCTTTGGCATAGCCCCATAATTAGTTCTTACACATATATACTTTATGGTATATTGATTTATACTGTGCAGGCTGCTGCTCTTACCCAGGCATTCAATAGCGTTTGATGAAAATAGACTGCAAGCATATCGATGCAATCTCTCCTGCATTCGATTGTCGTCTTCGAGAATGCCTTCCATGCCATGGCTCATTTTCAAGCCTCATGGGTGCCCGGCCAGGTATGACGGTTTCAATGGGCGCACTGAGACCTCTTTGATTCCAGGGCCATCATTATCCCGGAAGAGGGTTTCTGGATGCATCTGCCCATGTCCTGCAGTGATCTGAAAAGCTTATCAATCTAAAGCGACTTGCAGTAGATATGAGACTCAATAACCAATCCAAGGTCGGCCTGACATGCGTAGCCTGCCTGCTTGTCCAAGGTTATATCTTCACCTATGTTCTTTTTGTTGAGCCTCATCCTTTGCTCTCAATTGTCCCCCTGTTCCCCTACCTTGTTTATGTCTATGCGCGAGGAAAAAGGACGTGGTACTTCAATAAACCCTTCTACTGGATAGGATTAATAATAGCCATAACATTGCTTGATATTCTGCCTTTTGCAGTGGCTTCTATGCGTGCCTGATCATCATTCCCGGCAGAGGCTTGGGCTCTTTCTCATTTTCTGTGCAAGAGCCTGGAGATTCCGTCTCTCGCATCTCGCACCTTTGTGGCTCAGATCCTACTTGATGAAATCAAGATGCTTGGGCCTTACCAGAGACAGGAGTACAAAGGAAGGGTAAATATTCATAATATCACTAATACTGCCTTTGCTTTTGAAAGATAGCGACCATTTAAGAAGAAGCGGAATTTCAAGGAGGAGGATAGGACTTGAAATACCGCTCCTTTGCATTTTATACGATAATTAGGAGGCCTTTTTATTATCTCATCCATCTAATCACACCTCATTATATTTAACTTTATTGGTATATTAAATTAGTATGAATTATACCCGGCGGCGAATGACTCTTCCAAAAAGCGAAGGATAAATGTAGCAGCATTTATGATTGATATCATCCAAAATTCAAAGAGGTTGAGCGGCATTAAAAGAACAAGATCGATTGATGCTGATGGCATCGCAGAGTATGAAAAGGCTCTGGAGATATGCGAGAGGATGCTGGCCTTCAAGATGGACCCAGTGCAGGAGAGCAATATATACCGAAAGATAGGCGACAATTGCCTTGGGATATTCATAGAAAATAATGATTTACAGAGCTGCGATCGTGCCATTCAAGCCTATAAAAAGGCACTTGTGGCCTATACCCGGGAAAGCTACCCCTATCTTCGTGCCCGGACAATGAAAAGCCTGGGATTTGCTTATATGAACTTTTCCGATCTTTTTGATCGAAAAGAATGCCTAAAGCAGGCCATCAGTCTCTGGCAGGAGGCCCTGACCATCTTCTCCAGGTCGATCTACCCCTTGGACTACGCCTCTCTTCAGGATGAGCTCTGCATTGCCTATCGAAAGCTGGCCGAACTGGAGGAGGGGATGGCTAACAGCCAGCAGGCAATTGAGGCTGGCAAAGATGCTCTCAATGTCTACAACTCAAAAGATCATCCTCGAGCGTTCGCAAGAGCGATGGCAAACCTGGGCAGCGCATATCTGACCCGCGCCCAGATCGCGAACAGGCCCCTAGATCGGGCAGATGACTGCAGGCAGGCCATTGCCTCCTACCAGGAGGCTCTGATGGTCTATAAGCTCGATCGCTTTCCAGAGGAGTTCGCCCTGATCAAGAACAATCTGGCTATAGCCTATCTCGCTCTCTCCGATGCCCTGGAGGGAGGAGGCGGAGAGAGGAGGGGCGAGGATAGAGCGATCGATGTGCGGGAGGGAGAGGGGAGAGAGGTAGAGGAGAAAGAGGGCGAAGAGAGAGTGATAGAGGATGAGGAGGCCGAAAGGAGAGAGGTAGAGGGAGGAGAGGTAGAGGGGGGAGAGGCCAGAATAGAGCTCTGCAATCAGTCCATTCAGGCATGTCGCGAGGCTCTTCTCATCCGGACAGTGGAGAATATGCCACTGGCATATGCTGCAACCCAGAACAACCTGGGCAGTGCCCTCCTTGCCCTGGCTGAGGAGGTAGAGAGTCTGGAGAACTGCGACCTTGCCCTGGAGGCCTTCGGGAAGGCTCTTGCAGTCTACAAGAGCAGGCAGAATCCAACCCTCCATACAGCCACCTTAAACAATTTGGGAAGCGCTTATCTGCTCCGAGCCCAGGTCCTGGATCGCTCTGATAACTGTTTGAAGGCCATTCGCGCTGCTCAAGAGGCTTTGAGTATTTCCAGCCAGGAGAGCTCCCCAGGAGGCTATGCTGAGTCGCAGAGAATTCTATGGCTGAGCTACCTCACCCTGGGGGAGACCGAATGCCGGGCTGAGAGCTGTCTATTGGCCCTGGAGGCCTGCCAGAAGAGGCTGGCAGTCTATTCTGCGAAAGATCAACCCTGGGATTTTGCCTCCTGCCAGAAGGAGCTGGCCATCACATACAGCATGCTCGCAGAAGCGGAAGACTCAGTTGAGGCCAAGGCAGAGGACTGCAGGGAGGGCACAGGCAGCAATAGAAGCTCTGGCCTTCTTCACTGAGAGGGAACATCCCCATGAGCATGCTGAAGCGCAGCTCCTTCTCTGGTCGGCATATTCCGCTTTGGCAGAGGTCGAAGATAAGGTGGAGAACTGCCGCCTGGCAATTGATGCCTGCCGGGCGGCTATCCGGATCTATGAGGGGCATAGCCCGGCAGAGCATGCTGATGCTCATAAGAGCCTGGGATACAGCTTCATCACCCTGGCAGAGGCAGTGGACAAGGCGGATAACTGCCGAAGGGCGATTGACGCCTACAGTGTGGCCATGGAGTATTACACTGCCGATCTGGCGCCAGGAGAGCATGCTGAGATCTTAAGAGACCTGGCTTATGCTTACATCACCATCTCTGAGGTGGAGGATCGGGAGAAATGGGGCAGAAAGGCTCTTCGAGCCTATAAAAAGGCCTCCAGGATCTTTGAGGCTCTTTCCCTGGAGCTTGAGGCAGAAAATGACCCAGAATCCGCAGAAATGAGGAAATGTGCCGAAAGATGCCGCCGTTCTATGGAGTCCTGCAAAGGAATTCTCAAGGCCAGCCGGAGAACGGGGAGCAGAGCTTCAACTGCAGGAAAGCAAGGGAGCGGGTAACATGAAGGATTTGACAGAGATGGATAAGACGGAGTACTTCCGCCGTTCCTACCGGGCGGTGGACGGCCTCTGGTTCATGATGATCGAGAAGAAGCATGGATTTGATGAGGCGCTGGAGCTGGACGAGGCGGTCTGGCGGGTCCTGCCCAAGATCCAGGCCCGGAGCATCAAGTCCATGCTGAATCTGGATTATGGACTTGACGGGCTGAAGGAGGCTATTGCCACCCGTCTGGCCCTGGAGGAGTTCGATTACGATCTGGAACCAGAGGAGGACGGATTTACAGTGGAGATCCGGCGCTGTCCCTGGCATGATATCATGCTCCGCTCAGGCAGAGAAGGGCTCTCAGAGAGGGTGAGCGAGGTCATCTGCCTGGCGGAAAACCAGGTCTGGGCGCAGGAGTTCAGCCCGAAGGGCATTGAGGGGGAGGACAAAGAGATAGGGTTCGAGAGGAGGGAGAGGATCTGTCAGGGTGGCAGCAGATGCAGATTCCGGTTCGGCTGGTAGGTGGAAATAGCCTGCCGGAGCCATCTCATCCCCGGCCTCTCTCTGCATCATCGAAGTCCGCATTGATGTGGCTTCCATCGCAGAATGGCTTTTTCCTGGAGGCTCCACACCTGCACAGGGCATAGACCCCCTCCCGTGCTACCTCATCGCCACTGGAATTGAGCAGGCGGCACTTCCCTTCCACCAGCAGAGGGCCACTCTTCACCACCTTGATGGAGGCATATGTACCATCTGATACATCCCCTTCCCCGGGCTGGGGCCCCTCCTCCTCGAGCGGGGGCTTTCTTTGTTTGTAGCTCAAAGCACCGGAAGGGCAGCGGTCTATCACCCTCATGATCTCCTCCAGGCTTGCGCCCCGCATATCTATCCAGGGTTTGCTATCGCGGTTGAAGACACCAGGCAGTCCCTTTATGCATTCCTGCGCATGTATGCACTTTTCCGGATTCCATTGCACTGTCAGCCCTTCACGGGTGTACTCTTTCATTGCCATCATATGGGCCCTCTTTCTACTTGGCCTTTCCGGCAATTCAGAAATCAACATCAGCTTTGTCCAAAAGGATTTATATCTTAAGAGAAGGAAACAATATAGTGTTTCATCTATTGGAGTGATTCTCTATGGGAATTATTAGCGAATTTAAGGAATTCGCAGTGAAGGGCAATGCTGTGGATATGGCGGTGGGCATAATCATTGGGGCAGCATTCGGCAGCATAGTCAATTCGCTTGTGAATGATATTATTATGCCGCCAATTGGCATGCTGACCGGAGGGATAAACTTCGCCGACATGTTCGTGGCTCTTGATGGTAAGACCTACGCCAGCCTGGCAGAGGCGCAGGCGGTATCTGCTCCCACTCTCAATTATGGTCTATTCATAAATGCAGTAATCAGCTTTATCATAGTGGCTTTTGCCGTGTTCATGCTGGTGCGACAGATAAATGCTCTGAAGAAAGCACCGGCGCCTGCTGATCCTACCACCAAGGAATGCCCGTACTGCAAAGAGAGCATCGCCAAGACAGCGACCAAATGCAAGTACTGCACCGCCGATCTCAAATAAATCGGCCCTTTTTATTTTTATTATTTTTGACTTTTATTTCTCCTTTTTATTTTTCCATGAAGATCTTCGATACCAATACAACCGGTCCGCCCTCGGGGGATTGGCCCTCTGTTCAGGTAAGTTATAAATAACCATCAGATATCCAGTCCTGTCAAGATGAGAGAATCAGCTCATGATCTCGGGGAATTATACAAATCATGAATAGACCGGACGCACTATCATGGAAGGGTATTAGCCCATGTTGCATGAGATCTTAGTCATCATCATTCTTATACTGGCAAATGGCGCCTTCTCCATGGCGGAGATGGCAGTCGTCTTATCGCGAAAGACCAGGCTCCGCCAGATGGCAGATCAGGGGGATAAGGGTGCCAGCATCGCTCTGGAGCTGGCAGACAACCCCAATCTGTTTCTCTCCTCTGCTCAGACAGGGATGACTCTGATAGCCACACTTACCGGGGCCTTTGGAGGAGCGACAATATCCGATGAGGTGGCTGGATATCTGCTCATAATTTTTCCCGCTCTGACCCATTACAGCCATGGAATTGCTCTGGCTTTAGTAGTCCTGTCTATTACCTTCGTCAATCTGGTCATAGGAGAGCTGGTACCAAAGAGGATCGCCCTCTCCAATCCGGAGCGAATTGCATCCTGGTCGGCATCTCCGTTGAGTACTTTTTCCAGGATTGCATCCCCGGTGGTTCTTCTCCTGAGCAAATCCACAGAGTTTGTCCTCCAGGCCCTGGGGATCAATTCCAATGCCGAGCCGGAGGTGACAGAAGAAGAGATAAAGATCATGATAGACCGGGGGACAATGGCCGGGGTGATCGAGGAGGATGAGCAGGACATAGTGGAGAGGGTCTTCTCATTGGGAGAGAGAAAGGTCAGCTCCATTATGACCCCCAGGGGAAAGATAGTCTGGCTTGACGTTCATGAGAGCCTCCAGGAGATCCAAAGGAAGGCTGCCAGTGTGCCGTACACCATCTTTCCGGTCTGCAGCAGGAAGCTGGATAATGTTCTGGGAGTGATCCAGTCCAAGGATGTTCTGAACTGCGAGCTCAATAGAAAGCCGATCGATCTGAGGCCATTGCTGCTGCCACCCCTATTTGTCCCGGAGAGCATGAGGGCTTTGAAGGTGCTGGAGAAGTTCAAGCAGACGGGAATCCATCTGGCCATTGTGCTGGATGAGTATGGCACAGTGCAGGGGGTGGTGGCGCTGGTGGATCTTCTGGAGGGGCTGGTGGGAGATATCCCCCATATCCATGAGCTGAGCGAGCCCCAGATCCTGCGCAGAAGCGACGGCTCCTGGCTGGTGGACGGGGTTATGCTTGTGAGCGAATTCAAAGATAAGCTGGGCATCGAGAGGCTCCCTGATGAGGATGATGGAACCTATCAGACCATGGGCGGTTTCATGATGACCCACCTGGAGAAGATCCCTGTCACAGGAGACAAATTCGAATGGGGTGGATATCGCTTCGAGGTCGTGGATATGGATGAGCGCCGGGTGGACAAGGTGCTGGTAGCTCCTCTTGCTCAGGATGTGGCCGGCTAGGGCACCTGGATGGCAGTCTTATGCTCAAGAAAAGGGAGATAGGAATGAAATGAAGGCGGTTTTAATATACTCCGGTGGTCTGGATTCGAGCACATTGCTCTACAGATTGCTGGCCGATGGCTATCAGGTTGATGCCCTCACCTTCAACTATGCCCAGAGGCATAAAAAGGAGATAGAGTGCGCAAGAGTCATCACCTCCAGGCTGGATATCACCCACCACATCATCGATCTCTCCTCTCTGGCTGCATTTCTGGGGCAAAGCGCACTCCTGGGGAAGGGGGAGGTGCCCAGAGGTCTTTATACTGAGGAGTCTGCCAGGCAGACGGTAGTGCCAAACAGAAATATGATAATGCTCTCTGTGGCTGCGGGCTATGCCGAGGCCCAGAGAATCCCGGAGCTGTTTTATGCCGCTCACAGGAATGATCTGACGATCTATCCCGACTGCCGGCCGGAGTTCGTTGATGCCCTCAAGCCCGCCATAAGGCTGGGCACAGCCTGGCATCCCGTCCAACTGCGAGCACCCTTTTTGGATATGACCAAGGCAGAGATCGTGAGGATGGGCCTTGAGCTGCAGGTTCCCTATGAGCTCACCTGGTCATGCTACCTGGGAATGGATAAGCCCTGCCGCTCCTGCCCCACCTGCATTGAGAGGGAGGAGGCCTTTGCCCTATGCGGTTGCCGGGACCCTCTGGTGGAGATGGACGGCGCATAGCCCTGTTCAACCCTCAGATCGAAAAAATATAAGATGGTGTAACGCATAGGCCCGAATATGCTGGATAGGCTTAGGAGATCATTGCTGGAGGCCCCGGTATTCAAGCGGGGAGGGTATGATTACTTCATTCATCCAATCACAGACGGCGTTCCTGAGATCAGGCCGGATCTGATCCGGGAGGTCACGGCTAACATTGTGCGGATCGCCAATCTGGATGTGGACAAGATTGTGACAGTTGAGGCGATGGGAATTCCCATTGGCATAGTGCTTTCCATTCTCTGCGATATTCCCCTGGTGATTATCAGAAAGCGTAAATACGGCCTGCCGAATGAGATCGAGATAGATAAGGCTACCGGCTACTCCAGGTCTCAGCTCTTCTTGAATGGCATAAAGAAGGGGGATAGAGTGATTGTGGTCGATGATGTGATCAGCACTGGCGGAACCCTCAAGGCCACACTGGACTCGCTCAAGATGGCCGGGGCAGAGGTGATGGATGTGGTGATTGTGGTGGAGAGAGGTGATGGCGCAGAGCGGCTGAGAGCCCAGGGCTATGAGCTGAAGACAATGGTCAGAGTCAAGGTGGAAGATGGCCGGGTCTCTGAGGTCATAGAGAGCAGAAGATAGAGATGATACAATGGAAGGCCCGGATGGTAGAAAGAGGAACCTGGAAGCTGACCTTTTAAACGAGACTGCTAAGTGGCGGGAGAGGGGAGAGTCTCTCTTCGAGCAGCTATCCGGGGATGAAGATATGCTGGAGAACATCTCCGCCTATCTATCTGATTCTCACTATTTTCTGGAACAGGATGATCTGATCAGAGCCTTTGAGGCGGTCATCTGGGCCTGGGCCTGGATGGAGATCGGCCTGGAGAAGGGTCTATTGCATCAGGACCAAGCTGAAGGAGGATCTGCTCTTGCAGAGACCTCATTGAAGGGCTGATGGGAGGCCACTCTTGAAGAATGATCCAGTCTGACCTCCCATCCAGTCTGACCTCCCATCCAGTCTGACCTCCCATCCAGTCTGACCTCCCATCCAGTCTGACCTCCCATCCAGTCTGACCTCCCATCCAGTCTGACCTCCCATCCAGTCTGACCTCCCATCCAGTCTGATCTCTCATCCAGTCTGACCTCCCATCCAGACTGACCTCATCCAGACTGACCCGGATTTATACTAACCTTAGGTTACTATTATATACTTAGACGTAGCCACATAGTGGCTTGAAATGAGAACTGATTACATCGGCCGCCTGGATGAGGCAAGATCCCTGGCGGACATATTCGAGGTGGTAAAGGCCCTGGTAGAAAAGAGCATGGGCAAATGTAGGGGCGGATTGATGCTGGGCATGGCAAACCTGGGAAATGATCCCCAGGGCTTTCTGGGTGGCTTCTTCACCACAGGCTCCAATGTCATTGTCCTGAACAAGATACCACTGCAGAGGATTATGGAGACCCGCCCCGAGCTTTACAAGCCCTATGCATTCCATGTTCTCCTGCATGAGTACATCCACTCCCTGGGCTATCTGGACGAGTCTGAGGTGAAGAGAATGGTCTATCGGATCAGCAGGGAGGCTCTGGGCGAGGAGCATCTGGCAACCCAGATCGCAGCCAGCACATCTGGGTTCATCAAGCATCTCACCTATCCCCATGTATCCTGGAAGGCGGACGATGAGGGAATCGAGCTGGTGGCGGGCTTCGACCGCTCCAGCACCTCCTATATCGCTTAGATTGGCTCATATTTTTAAGCGATCAGCGCCATTTAGTATCCGATATCATGAACAGCATGGAAAAATTTGATCTCATAGTCATCGGCTCGGGCGCTGGGGCACTGGTGGCAGCTCAAGCAGCTCGCGCGGGAAGAAGGACGGCATTGGTAGACCAGGGCCCGATGGGCGGGACCTGCCTGAACAACGGCTGCATTCCCTCCAAGATGCTCATCCATCCGGCGGACATGATCAGGAGCATCCAGGAGGCGGGGGCGGTGGGGGTGCACGCCAGGATCGATAAAATCGATTTTCCTATGATCATGAGAAGGATGCATCAGGTGGTGGATGGGGGGCGGGCTCATATGGAAGAGACCATCAGCTCCAGGAGCAATCTCACCTATTATAATGAGAAGGCAGAGTTCATCGAGGATTATATCCTTAAGGTGGGATCGAAGACCCTCACCGCCCCCCAGTTTGTCATCGCCAGCGGTTCTCGCTCCCTTGTTCCGCCCATCCCCGGCCTGGAGGAATCGGGATATCTGGACAATGTATCTCTTCTGGAGCTGAAAGAGCCCCCCAAAAGCCTGATCATCATTGGAGGAGGCTATATTGGCTGCGAGTACGGCCACTTCTTCTCTGCCATGGGAACTGAGGTCACCATCCTGGGGCGTGGCCCCCGGCTCCTGGGCAACGAGGATCCGGAGGTCTCAGAACGGCTGCATGAGAGCCTCTCCCGCTACTGCCGGGTCCTCACCGGCCATGAGGTCCTGATGGTCGAGAGAAGCGGGAAAGGCAAGGTCGTCTCGGCAAGAGAGGCCAAAGATGGCCAGATCAAGCAGTTTGAGGGGGAGGAGGTCCTCCTTGCCGCTGGCCGCCGCTCCAATTCCGATCTTCTCCATCCAGAGGGGACAGGGGTGGAGACCGACCGGGGAGGATGGATCAAGGTGGATGAATACCTGAGGACCAGCAAGGAGGGCATCTGGGCTCTGGGCGATGCCACTGGCAAGCACATGTTCCGCCACACCGCCAACTATGAGGCCCGCACTGTGGCCCACAACATCCTCCAGGCGAAGGATGAGTCCGGCTGGATAGCAGCAGACTACCATGCTGTTCCTTATGCTGTATTCTCCCATCCTACTGTGGCCGGTGTGGGCATGAAGGAGGAGGAGGCAGCAGCCAAAGGCCTGAAGGTGCTGGTGGAAAGGGCGAAGTATACCGATTCGGCCAAGGGAGTGGCCATGGCTGAGGAACAGGGCTTTGTCAAGATGATCCTGGAGGAGGAGACAGGAAAGATCCTGGGGGCGAGGATCATCGGCTCCTCCGCTCCGGAGCTGATCCAGCAGGTGGTATATCTGATGAACACCGACCGCCAGGACCTGGCAACTGCAATGAGCTCTCAGATCATCCATCCCACCATCAATGAGGTTTTGGGAAGGGTTTTCGCCAGGCTGGAGCGCTCCCTTGTCCGAGAACCATTATCATGAGATCGTTCTCCCCCCGGCTGGCGGCCAGGGCTCTGTGGCAGATGAGAGTCAGAAGAAGGCCCTATGTCCTCTCCCATGGGGTCAACGCCCGCTGCAACCTCAGATGCTCCTTTTGCCAGTACTGGAAGCATCCCGCAGGGGAGATGAGCCAAAAGGAGATCTTCAGGATGCTGGATGAGGCAAGCTCCTTTGGCATTGGAGTCTATAATGCCTGGACCGTCGAGCCCCTGCTGCGGGAGGATCTGCCCCGGATTTTAAGATACGCCAAATCCCGCGGCCTCATCACCAGCCTGGTCACCAACGGCCTTCTCCTGGCCAGAAGGGCGGATGAGCTTTCTGATCTTGATTATCTCTCCGTCTCTGTGGACGGTATCAGGAGCTACAAAGAGCTGCGGGGGGTGGAGCTGGAAAACATCCTGGCCGGGATCAGGGCGGCAAAGAGGGCGGGCCACGAGATTCTGATCAACTGTGTTATAAGCAGCAAAAATGTGAGCGAGCTGGAGGATCTGGTCCATCTGGCAGAGAGGCTTGGCACCTGGATCTCCTTTGAGCCATTGCATGAGTCTGCTGGGATCTCTGACTCCGTCTGGAGGGATCTGGGGATTCGGGATCGATCC
Organism: Methanothrix sp.; assembly: GCF_016706325.1. Classification (NCBI taxonomy): domain Archaea; kingdom Methanobacteriati; phylum Methanobacteriota; class Methanomicrobia; order Methanotrichales; family Methanotrichaceae; genus Methanothrix; species Methanothrix sp. Next base: position 318,270 of record NZ_JADJJX010000002.1, read on the forward strand.
GGATATGAAGAGGCAGTGAACGGATTGATGGATCTGAAGAGAGCTGGTGCACCGATCATCAACTCCCTGACCTACCTGGAGATGATATCCCATCTGCAGCCCCGGTTCAGGTGTCATGCCAGCGAGATCATCCTCCATGTTGCGTCCGACGGAAGCATCGAGAACTGCCGGGTGCACAGCCAGCCCCTGGCCAATGTGAAAGATGGATTAGCGGAGGCATGGCGGGCCTCAAAGAAGGGAAGGGAGGAGATCGCTGGATCCTGCCCAGGATGTCTGTTCTTCGGGTATGCGGAAAACAGCCTCCTATACGAGTTTGTGCCTGAGGTTTTGAGGCATTATGAGTGGATGTAGCTTCATGGAGAGAGCCATAGGAGCATGATGATAGGAGAATGATAGATCTGTCCAATTCAGGCAAGCTATCGTTTGCCCTTGACTATTGCCTCGACCTCGTCCATGAACTCGGGCTTTTTTCATCTCCTCCAATTCCTCGATCGTGAAAAATTCCTGCCATTTCTTATAGGTCACTATCGAAACGGAACGCCCATTTCTGATGTCCTTCTCGATCTTTATCAGTCCGTCACGCTCCAGCCGCTTTTCGGAAGAGTAGACTTTGCCATGGGACCAGCTTATGGACTTTGCCAGCTCATAAGCTCATATATACTGTAACCGGAATGACTTTCTATCCATTGATAAAGCTCCTAATCAACAGCCTCGGCCAGCTCAGGACGCCTTCGAACGTTAATTGTGGGCTCCGGGATGGGTAGTTCTTCCCCTCCGGCCTAGAGACGGGATTCTTTTGCCTTTTTCATGAGCCCCTCAATCTCGTCTTCAGTCTCGCGGCGGCGACAATGCTGGGAGCACATTCATCAAGAGCTAAACCGACATCTGTGTAGTCTTAAATGTTTTCGGGACTACACATTGTTATTTGGGTGAACCGCACCTCATTTGCCCTGGGATTGAGTCCAAGTATAATTATATAAATTCGCCTGCTTATAAGCAGTGTGAGTATAGCGATCCAGAAAAAGGCTTCAATCACTTGCGGATTAGTCGCAGGAACCACATCTAGCTCATACTTGCTATTGAGTTCCTTGAACAATATCTCAATTTCCCATCAGGCACCCACTATTCAATAGCCATGGTTGCCGTCTCCCCGGCCAAGCTGGCGGCATAAACAATCGAAAAAGGGATGACACGGATAGGATGGGGCAAAGGATATCCCCGCATCAACTCCCGAAGGTATGAGCTATCCAGTCCGCCATCTCGTCCCTGACTCTCCGGAAGGCGAGAAGCTGTTTCCCCTTTGATCCCGTAGCTGCCGTCGGATTCTCAAAAATTCTGTTCATGACCTCTGGCCTTCGGCAAGTTGCTGGGAAGCTCAAGCCTGGTGCTGCATTTGGGGCAGGCCTCCCTGGCCCGGGCGCAGCATGCCAAGACGTCATTTGAGATACAAAAACTATAATTATCATATGATACAACTTTGGCCAAAAACAAAGTGATCGCATTTATGCGATTTTGCAGAAAAATCGTTATCGGGAAAATTGACAAGAGTTAGAGGTTACACATGCGGGATGTGGGCTATAAAAGATAAGACATAATTTTAATTAATTATGCCTCCAAGTTCCCTTTTCATATCTAAACGCTAAGTTTAATATGAGGGTAACAATCAAGAAGATCCAAGCTACGGAATATGTTGCACCAATATACCAATAAATTGTACAGGTTATTAAAAATATCATAAAATATTTAAATGTGGTTCTTGTTGATGTAACATGCGTTTTATATTCGTGGTTCAACATCACATCCCATGCCCAATAGAAAAAATATATTATTGGAAAAATGGCTAAATAAAGCAAAGTATTACTCCTGGTGTATATGAGTGCTGCATATAAAAATACGATTGCGAGGTCCATGAAGAACCGCCTCGATCCCCCGATGCCAATCTTAAATGGATATTGCTCCATTGTTTTATGATAGCCGATCCAACTCAGTATGATTGAAATGTATGCAACAAATAGGGCGAAATTGGAAATGGTAAATATATAATTGGAAATGGTAAGGATATTGACCCAACTATTAGGAATTGTTATATTCGTGTCGATACCAAAAACGGTAGGGATACTCAATCCAAATACAACGCCAAAGACAATATCAACTAGAGATACCAAACGATCAGATAATTTTTTTTCCAATGAAAGACTATCAAGTTCTGTCATCTTTGTACGCTTCCCCACAATACACACTAATGCTATTTAATGCTACGGGAGCGCGGAGGGTCACGAATTCTCCATCCTTTAGGTTGGGGATGAAGTGAACCCTCGCCTGGATTTCATGTTTTATTGAGATCGATTAGCAGGGCCATCGTGCAATCGAATGCAGATACGCAATTATTCTTATGATCATATCCAGGAAGCCGGAGCTTCAGTTGTTTCTGAAATCCGGCCAACCTGGGCGCGCGGCCCGAAGCATACCCCATCCCTTTAGGATGGGATGGCCGCGTGCAGTTTAATTTTATGAGTCTTTAATAATTGCATCTCGGCGGAATCAAAGTCTCCGGCAGCTTTTGGGCAGAAAGTCATCTCAGACCGACTGACAGTTATGGCTTCCGCTCAACCGCCCGTCCGGCTCCCTTCCGCCTCCTTCACCAAAGCCAGGTCAAGCAAAAAATAATAATATCAGTATGACTATTATCTATTGGTGAACTTCCTTTGCATTCGACCGAGCCCAGAACCATCTGGTGGGACGAAGGCCTCTGGCTTATCGATCAGACCCAGCTTCCTGAGAGGTACATTCCCCTGAAGATCGAGAGCATAAGGCAACTGGTGGCCGCCATCAAGTCCCTGTCCGTTCGCGGTGCCCCGGCTCTGGGTGCCGCCGGGGCCTACAGCATCGCCCTGGCCGCTGAGAGATCCCATGCCGGCAACGCTTTTGATATGATCGCCGAGCTGGAGGTGGCCGCTGATATGATCCGCCGCTCCCGGCCCACAGCAATCAACCTCTCCTGGGGGGTGGACAGAGCCCTGCGGGAGGCATCGGAGGGAGAGAGCATCGATGAGATCCGCGAGAGGGCCTTGAGGTCGGCAGAAGAGATCGCAGAAGAGGATATTCGCATCAATCATGCCATCGGACGGAATGGAGCAAAGCTCCTGGAGGATGGAGAGACCATCCTCACCCATTGCAATGCCGGAAGGCTGGCCTGCGTGGGCTGGGGAACTGCTCTGGGAGTTGTGCGCTCTGCAGCAGAATTGGGGAAGAGGGTCCAGGTATTCGCCTGCGAGACCCGCCCTCTGCACCAAGGCTCCCGCCTGACCGCCTGGGAGCTGAAGGAGGATGGAATACCTGTAACCCTTATCTGCGAGAGCATGTCCGGCAGCCTGATGCGCAAAGCCAGGATCGATAAGGTCATCGTGGGCGCTGACCGGATCACCAGGGATGCGGTCTTCAATAAGATCGGGACATATAATCATGCCGTCCTGGCCAAACACCATAAGATTCCCTTCTATGTGGCTGCACCCCTTTCCACCTTCGACCGGATGAACGGAGAAGAGGAGATCATCATAGAGGAACGGGATCCGGAGGAGATCTGCACATTGGGTGGAGTGCGCCTCGCCCCCCTGGGGGTCGACGTCTACAATCCGGCATTCGACGCCACTCCCCTGGATCTGGTCTCTGCCCTGATAACTGAGAAGGGTGTCTTCCGCCCTCCCCTCATGCCCCCGATATAGGCTCTATCCTGGCGAGCTGGCGGGGCTGTAACCGGAGTAGATCCGATACGGAAAGGTAGTTCAAGCTTGAAGAGCAGCTCATCTCATGGATGCAGAAATCGCAGTCATCGGTGGAGTGGGCTTCACCTTAGAGGGGGTAGCCGATGAAGTGGAGACCGCTTACGGCCCCGTTCCTGCCTTCCGCAGCAGGATAAAAAACCAAAGGCTCGCTTTCATCCCCCGCCATGGCACTGGACACCTGCCGCCCCATAGGATAGACTACCGGGCCATCATCTCTGCTGCCAGGAAGACCGGCGCTAAATGGGTCATATCAGTCAACAGCGTGGGGGGGATGGCATCCCAGCCTGTGGGGAGCATCTTTTTCCCCTATGACTTTGTCGAGTTCACCAAATGCCGGCTCAACACATTCTTCGAGGATCGAGCAGTGCATATCGACCTGAGGGAGCCCTATTGCCCCCATCTCAGAGGCCATCTTCTCGCTGCTGCCCAGTCGCTTGATCTGAAGACCTCAGAGGGGGTCTATGTCTGCGCTGAGGGTCCCCATCTGGAGTCGCCCGCCCAGATCAGAATGATGCGCCAGTTCGGGGATGTGGTGGGGATGACCGGATATCCAGAGGTGGTCTTGGCCCGGGAGGCGGAGTTATGTTACGCCTCCATCTGCATTGTCACCAACCCAGCCGCCGGTATGGAGGAATCCGGTATGGAGGAATCCGGTATGGAGGAATCCGGTATGGAGGAATCTGATATGAATGAATCCGATATGAATGAATTCGGATCGAAGGGGAGGGGGGGCTTTTCTGCCAGCGATATCCCTGGGCGGGTGGCGAAGTGCCGCGAGGAGGTCCGGGAGGTGATATATCAAGCAGCACAGGGGCTGGAGGAAAAAGGGTCCTGCCATTGCAGGGAATCCCTATCCAGGGCTGCTCTCTGATGGCTGGCAGATATCAGCTCTTAAGGGATCTGTTCACATCACCTCAACCTGAACGCTCCCCTCTCCGGACCTTCCTCTCTCATCTGTCACCTTGAGGATGATGACATGCCTGCCCTTCTCCAGCTTTGCGGGATTGTACTTGAAGGAACGGCTGGTGGAGAGCCTTCCATTGATGCTTGAACTCCACTCATAGCTCAGCTTTCCTTCACCGCCCTCAGCAGAACCATCAAAGCTGATATCCTCTTTGCCTTGGATGATCTGTCCAGCGCCAGGTGAGGTGATGATCACTTTCATTTTCACCGGGCTGCCTGCTCCTGTCGGCTCCGAGGATCCGGCAAGGGCATCTCTTCCATTGCCACTGCTTTTCTCCTGTTCCATGCATCCTGAAAAGAGAAGGGCAAAGCAAATCACCAGTATGACGATCAACTTCATGTGATGTATGATGGCATTAATAGATTATATTTTTTTCTATAGAAGATTTTATAGTTGGAATAAAAGCAATGCTGGCTGTGGTACAGATGACGAATTCTCAGGCCAGCGCGCGCCCCTCTCGCCAATGGCAAGAAAGGCGCCGAGCTGATGCAGAAGGCTCCAATTGGTGAACTCAGGTGAGCTTTGATGGGATCTGGCAGGTTTAAGAGGCCGATGGTGCTGCGGGCGGGACCGGCCCAGAGCCAGAGAGTGCAGGCTCAGTCCTGATCTCAGTCTTTCGCACCTCTACCCTTCTCAGGGGGTAGATCATTTTAGCTTCCTTATAAATGTCCAGGGAGATCTTTCCACCCACAACATCCTGAATGAGCTGGTTCAGGTCCAGGTTCTTTGACCTCTCCACAACCACATTCTTTGAGAGATCCCTGATGCACTTGACCTGGTTGGCCCGGGCCCTCTTCACTGTAAAGCAACTGGGCTTGATCCGGACGGTGTAGCCGTCGGTGGTGGTTACGTCTACTGTGGTGTCGATGCGAGAGGTTCTCCTCTTGACCAGTGAGCGCACATAATCTGTGGTCATCTCATGGCCCAGGAATTTGGTGTATGCTGAGTCGCCAGCCACCCGATCCACTCTGAACTTGAGCTTGGTGTTCTGCTTGGAGAAGTTGTTTGTGAGGTCTCCCAGGGTGGTCTCAATGATCCTCCCCACAATTCTCTCAGGATCGTTGGCGATCGTCTCCCCAAAGGGAACTCTGCCGAACATCTCCGGGCTTACAATCTTATACCATTGTTTGGCCTTTCTGCTATCAGCCTTTCTCTGTGATCTTCTAGCCAATAAACATCCTCCGAGATAATATCAGTCCGAGCTTCGTTCAAGCTCACTATATTTAAACCGATCGCCTAAGAGCCCCTCATCCCGAGGATGGCACCTCCAGGAACAGCGTCTCTCAGGGTCAGTATTCCACCAGGGTGGTATTCCTCAAATGGCGCTCTTTCCAGCGCAGCATTTCATTTATTCAGCCATCTTCGATGCCATTCCCTCCGACTGTATTTCATTTTGCGATCTCGACCGGAATTGATCTCTCCTCCAGGGGGCTGCTCTCCCATGCCCTCTTGCGAACCATAGTGATCTCCGTCTTTCCCGCCTTGATCGGAAGGAAGGTGAATATCTCCATTCCACCAGCACCGACCGATTTTTCATCAAATGCCTTAAAATCCTTTTTTTTCAGATCCAGAAAGGCGCTATCGAATATCGCCTCCCAGACATATCCGGTAGTGGGGTTCGACTCCAGCGACAGCATAAAATCCTCATTCAGTCTCACATTCATCGGATCACCAGAAGGGATGAAGACAAAAAAGAAATGTTCTTTCCATTATTCAAACTCGAACTGCCCGGAATCGACCCAGGATCCCTTTATGAGCGTCCACCAGTCGTCTGCCAGACCGGTCAGGACATAGTCGTATGGCAGCCAACCATATCCACGATCGCCCCAGGATACCCCCCAGGAGTTTCTGATCCTCAGAGCACCAGTGGTCTCTGCGCCACAATTGTTGTTCTTGATCTTTATCTTATCATCATAGCCCATGGCGACGATGGCATGGCCACCCATGACCCTTTCATTCTTGCAGGGATAGGGGATCTTGCCGGTCTTTGCAGCCTGATTGATCGAGTTATAAACAGTGAATCCGAAGATCGCAGGAATGCCCGCAGCCAAATTCGTCTTGATGCTGGCAAGAAGCTTTGTGGGCGAGGTTCTGGGTGGGTCGAGGTTCACATACTTGAGGGCTTTGTAATTGTCTGCAAAACCGAAGAGGAAGGCAGAGGGCTCTTCATCGAACTTCGGTATATCATATGGCCAGTACCTCTCTGGAGGGACGCCAAATAACACCATTGCCCCCATGGTGGTACGGATATAAGCGCCGGTATCTCCTGTCTCCTGCATCAGGTTTCTCGTCACCTTATAAAGGAACAGCCTGGAGGCGTCGATATGGTTTCCGAATGCCCTTCTCTCGAAGTACTCAAAGACCCCCACGCCAGCATTGGCAGTGCACGAGCCCAGCTCTCCTTGATCCTCAATGGGCGAGCACCATTTCTCGAGATTAACCGATGCGGGCAGAGTGGAAACCGCCGCTTTGTCAAGCTTGAGGGGGGCGAGAATATCTGCGACCTCGCTGCTCAGGAGGGTATAATCCCTTAAATCAGGAAGCTCAGGACGCCAGCCCGTCCCCTTTATATTTTCTCCTTCCTTCGGCTCCATTCCTAAATCCGTTAGCAGTATAGCCATTGCTTTTTCACCATCACAGTATTTAGATATTATCACTCATTACTATTTAAATATTTCGAATTGTAGAGGTATCTCGCGCGTAGATATCTGCAAAGAGGCAGAGCAAATGATTGTGCTGATATCTCTTGATCTTTACTGTTGAAGGCTCCTCCATACGGATTGGCATTCAACCATCAGCCTCGTGGCTGAGAAATTATATATCGCATCCGGCTATATCAAGCATGATGGCCTATTATGATACAGTTAGGCGTACTCTGATAATGATATTAACGCTAAATCTATCAGTAGCCCTTCTAAAAGGCAGCTACGGCCTTCTCACCAATTCCCTGAGCATGAGCGCAGACGGCCTGCATTCCCTCTTTGATAGCAGCTCCAACATCATCGGATTGGTGGGAATCACCTTGGCCTTGAGCCCTGGGACGAGGCTGCCCGGGCAGAAAATGAGAAGGTATCAAACATCCACCAACGGATGAATCGCTGAGGTTGAGCAAATGAAAAAGGATATTTTGATTGAGGTTTGGGAGACGGGCACTGCCGCCACCAAAGCCTTTGAATTTAATTTAGCAGTGGAGGGTGAGGTGGTCATGAGCAGAAGGCTCACTCCAGTCCAGACTCTGGAGATCAGGGAGATATCTGCTCAGTATTCCTCATTATTTGCTGGCGGCGAAAGAGGGAAAAATGGCTATCTTCATCTCCTGGGCGAGAGCCTATTCCGCCTCTTTATTCAGCCTGAATGGCAGCAGATAAGCACAAAGATCCCATCTGGGGGGCGGCTGCTGGTGGCATCGAGCATCCCCGAGGTTCTGCAACTCCCCTGGGAGCTTCTCCTCCTTCCTGATGGCAAGGCTCAAACCGCGGGCCTATTCAAGGATTTTGCTGTTCTCCGCCTGCCGGTGCAAAGAGCCCGTCCCTCTTCCTCATCCTCCTCTCAACCATCCTCCTCTCAACCATCCTCCTCTCAATCATCCCTCTCTCAACCATCCTCCTCTCAATCGTCCCCTCTCAACCATCCCCCTTCCTTCCCTCTCATGAGCTGAGAGCCGGTCCCCTGAGAATGCTCTTTTTATCCACCGATCCCCAGCATTTTGAGGAGGAGGATCTGTCTCTTCTCCGGGCGGTGCAGGGACTGGACATTCGTCTGCAGATAGGAGAGACCGCATCCTTCGAGGAGCTCAAGGAGAGCATCAAGTCCCTCCAGCCTCACCTGGTATATCTCTCTGGGGAGGCAAATCTCTCCGCCGGCGCCTCTGGAAGGGAGGCGGGCTTCGCCTTCATGGATCCTGCAGGCAAGCCCGATATGCGGTCGGCAGAGGAGATAGCCCGTGCTCTGGAGGGGGGCGGAGTGGAGTGCATCATCCTCGGCGGGGGGAGAAGGGGGCCCGATCCAGCCCGGGATCTTCTCTGCCAGAGGCTGGCGGAGGATCTGTCTGTGGCAGTGGCCTGGAATGGCTCCTTTGCCCCTCAGGGGATCATCTCCCCGCTTTCACAGGGCCTGGCGGTGCATGAAGCCATTTGGGGCAGGGGTCGGGAGATGCTGAAGAAAATCCTGGGAGGAGATGAGGATGGAAAGGAGGGAGCGATACAGGCATATCCTTTCATCTATCTCGTCCGGGAACCAAGAGGCCTCTTTGATCCCCACAAGGAGAGAGAGGAGGAAGAGGCAGGATATCAAATGCTTCCCCCTATGCCAGGGATGACAGAAGGGCATGCAGGTGGATTTGTCAATAGAAGACGGGATCTGCACCGCCTCTATCCCGATCTGAGGCAGGGTATATCAAACACTCTTATAATCACTGGCGAGCCTGGCAGAGGAAAGAGCGCTCTTGCCAATCGCCTGGCCAGAATGCTTGCCGCCTCCGGCTATCTTGTGATTCCGCTTGGGGGAAGCATCCATAACCCCATAACCTCGGCCCGGATATTGGAGGCGGCAGGCCGGCAGTTGGCGGCAGCAAGTGAGCTTCAGGGGCGGGAGAGAGCGAATGGGCTCTTGGATTCAGCATTGTCTGCCGGCGAGAGGCTGGCTGCCCTGATGGAGCTTCTCCGCTCCAACCGCATCCTCATGCTCTGGGATGACCTCGGCCTGGAGGAGGGGACGGGCATGATCTCCGATCCCCATCTGGGCGAGCTTTTTCAGCAAATGGTCAAGGGCCTGCGTTCCAGCCGGGCGATCATCACCTGCTCTGAGGCCCCGGCGGACGTTCCCATTCTCCCCCGCCTGGCCAGGAGCTGGAGGCTGGATATGCTCTCCCAGGCGGCCTTCCTGCGGTTCGTCCTCCAGGATAGGGCGACAGGCGAAAGATACCGCAATGGTGAGCTCTCTTTTGATGCTCTGGCCGACCTTTACGCCCAATACAAGAGAGATCCCTCTGGGCTGGAGCAGATCCGCAGTGCTCTGGCAGAAGGTCTGCCCTCCGGGGGCGATCCCCTATCCTGGCTCCTTGAGAGCCTAAGCCCTGAATCGCTTCTTACACTGCAGAGGATGGCGGTCTATGATGTGGCCATGAGCGCGGAGGGATTGGCCGCTGCAGCTATGAGCAGCCCTGAGAGGATAATTGAGAGCCTGCCCCTCTGGGAGGGGCTGTCGCTCTGCCATAAGGCCGGTGAGCTGTGGGCAGTTCATTCCTCCGCCCGCGCCGCCCTTCGAGAGGGGCTGAGCCTGGAGGAGAGGAGGGATGCTCATAAGAGGGCGGGAGCATTTCTGGAAGAGATGGCGGAGGCAGGTCGCAGCCAGGACTTATCATTGCTCCGCCTCGATGCCCTCCTGGAGGCGCGGGGACATTATCTGGAGGGCGGCGACCTGGCAGAGGCGAGGAGGGTGACCTTCAGGATCAGCAGCTATCTGGACCGGCGGGGATACCACAGCGAGCTGATCAGATTGAACCGGGAGATAGCAGAGCGGGAGGAGGAAGAGGGGAAAGAGCAGGGGGATGGGCCGGAACCGGATACGATGAACTGGATCGCCCAGGCCTATTCCAACCAGATGGATCTGGAGAATGCTGTCCGGTGGTACAGAAGAGCACTGGATATCGCCCCCAATGCCATCAGCTATCAGGGTCTGGGAATGATCAATCTCAGCCAGGGCGAGTACGATCAGGCAGAGGAGAATCTGCATAAAGCGGAGCAATTCTATCTGAGCCGGAATGACCGGCAGGGGAGGGCAGCAGTTCTGCAGGCTCTGGCCTCAATCGATATGGCACAGAAGAGCGGCTCAGCAGCCAAAGAGAAGCTGGAGAGGGCTGCCCGGATCCTGGAGGAGCTGGGAGATAAGATGGGTGAGGCGGCAGTTTTGCAGAAGATGGCGGGCATTGATATGATGCGGCGCCATTTCGATTCTGCCCGGCCCAGCCTGGCCAGATCCCTGCAGCTGGCAAGAGAGATGGGCGACCGGTCGGGGGAAGCTGTTCTGCTCTTCAATCTGGCTGATCTTGACCGGGAGACGGGAGAGCTGGCCCGGGCAGCTGGGGAGCTGGATCAAGCTCTGGCCATCACCCGGGAGCTGGGCGACAGCAAAGGCACTGCTGCCAGCCTGCACGGCCTGGGAATGATCTTCTCTCAGGCGGGGGAGAAGGAGAAGGCAGCAGAGCATTTCCGCGAGGCCTTGAGCACCTATCAGGAGTTAGAGGACAAGCCGGGCGAGGCTGGAGCCCTCTTCCAGCTCGGCGCCCTGGCGGTGCAGATGGACAGGATAGGGGAAGGGCTCCGCCTCATGGCTCTATCTGCAGTGGTCTTGAGAAGCATCAATAGCGATGAGGTCAAGAGCATCGAGCCGGTGGTGGAGCGGCTGGCCTCGCAGCTCAACTACAGCCAGGATCAGTTTGTAGCTATGCTCCAGGAGGTCATGCATAGCTATGTTAAAGACAGGGGCATGGGGCTGGTGAAGAGGACCTTTGAAGATAAAGGGAGTATCAAATGACCCAGAGCAAATAGAGGCAAACGATAACTATCAAACGATAACTATCAAATGATAACTATCAAATGATAACTATCAAACGAAAACGATCAAACGAAAACGATCAAATGGAGACGATCAAAGGGAGAAGATGCAGATGGTATCTTCAGTTGGCAGTCACATCGCCTCTGCACCCAATGCCTGCGCCTCCACCGGAACCTCCTCCACCGGGCAGGCGGCGATCTTCTCTGCCAGCTTCGCCAGGACCTCTTTTCTCATCCCGCCCACGAACTTGATGGAGCCAACGACTAGATGGCCTCCCCCTGAGACCCCTCCATTGGGGATCTCCTCCATCAGCTCCTTGACCATCTGGGGGATGTTCATCCTCACCCCCCGGCTGCGCAGCACTGCGAAATCCGGGCCGTAACCTATGGTGACCACCGGTTTTCCATCGTACTTCTGGCATAGTCGGTCGTGCACCTCGCCAGAGGTCTTTCCCGGCGGGGGGAAGGTGAACTTATGGGCGAAGTTCTCCACATCCAGGACATTCATGATGATGCCATTGGGAAGCTTGGTGCTCTTGACATTGCCCATGCTCGCCCGGAGCTGCTCGTCTATGGCAGAATTGGCCTGCTCGCATAAAAGCTCCACGATTTTTTGATGGCGGTCGAGCCGGCCAAGGCATAGGATGTCGTTTATCATTCCCCGGCCGTCATTGAAGCGCTGCCAGAAGGCCTCAAAGTCCAGGGCAAGGGCGATCTTCTTCAGATCATCTCTGGAGAAGCGCTCCTCCACCAGGCGGATGTACTCCTCTGCCTCCGGGGCCTCGCTGCGATCGCCCACGGCAGATACGGCAGGGAAATGGAGGATCTTGTTCTCAATCCCGGGTTGGATCATGCGGGCGATCTCTGTGGCCAGCATGCCAGTGGTCAGGCCGAAGTCCCCACCAGCATGGGCGGGATTGACATGGGCCACCAGGAACTGGTCCACTATCTTGTGAGGGTGGTGATGGTCGACCACCAGCATCTCCAGGCCGTAGACCTGGGCCAGACGCATAGCGGGAACATCCTCTTCAGTCGAGCCGTTGTCCATCAGAACGATAAGAGGCATCTTCTGGCCGTGCCGGTTCTGATCCTCCAGAGCGAATGTCAGATCCTTGGTCACATCCTCCAGCTCGTAGAAGGGGGCTTTGCTGGGGGCGCGGCGGTAGTTATGGTACTCGGCATCTGGGCCGCCCACCTCGGCGATCAGAGGGAGGATGGCCATCTCAATGGCCACTGCAGCGGAGATGCCATCGGCATCAGCATGATGGCGGACGACTATTGGCTGGGACTTGAGTATAGCACGGCGGATCTCTTTGGCCACCGCCCTCATCGCCGGACGCAATCTCTCCATGATCTCGCTTTCGACCAGAAACTCCGTCTGCGCCGGCTCGGCCCGAAGATCGATGGCCTTCTCGATCTGCTCTTTCACCTGGGAGGCCTCCCCTCCCCAGAGGCGTTTCATGGATTTTATCTCCACCTGGACCTGGTTGTTGCGCAGTGTGGCCTCGCCGATCACCCGGACCATCATGTCGCTATCGATATCTGAGTAAGCCCGCACCCCGGCCCGCTCGAAGGCGGCGCAGAAGACCAGGCCGCTGTCATCGGCCAGAGTGAATATGGTCGGGCCGCCGGTCTGTTTGACCTGGATCACCTCTCCTTTGATCATGATCGTCTTGCCCACCAGGCGGTGAAGGTCTGCTGCCTTGGAGAGAGGAAGCTCCTTTTCCACCTCCACAGTGTTGTACTCCTTCAGCTCCACCGGCTCCAGCTCGATGTTGCCATTGGGAAGGATGTTCCTCACTATCACCAGGATGCTGTCGCCGGCCTCAGGGCGGCTCTTGAGGTACTTATTGTGGGCAAGGCCGCGCACGGAATCGGACAGATCGACAAAGGCCCCGAAGTTCGCCAGGCCGGAGACCTTGCCCTGATAGATATCTCCCACGGAGATGTCTCTGATATCGCAGGCCGGATCGAGGATGTGAACCAGCGGCTTTTTGGCGCATCGCTCACAGAACTCTTTCTTGCTCTCCAGCTTTGTCCCGCAGACCACGCAGAGATATTCCCGGCCCAGGCCGTGGCATTCAGGGCAGCTCTCGGTGAGGGGGATCTTGCCGCTGCCATGACAGACGCTGCATGTTGCCGAGCCGCTCTCAATCAGAGATTTCATGTCATTGTCCGAAGCCTCTCCCAGGGAGATGGACTCGGTCGTTCCCTTGCCATTGCAGTTGGGACAGGGCTTCTCCCCAATCTTGAGCACTCCACGGCCCTGACATCTCTCACACTGATTCATTGCCCGTGAGATGGTCATAGAGGAATTTATAGCTTCGGGAAGGCTCTAAATAAGAGGGGCCATATTCTTGCCGCCCGTGCGAGCAGTGGTTTTACGCCTGGGGCATCGGCCGGAGAGGGACAAGAGGGTCACCACCCATGTGGGCCTGGTCGCCCGCGCCTTTGGGGCGGAGGAGATGCTTCTTTGCGGTCGCGACGCCCACGTGGAGGAGAGCCTGGATGATGTGGCCAGGCGGTGGGGAGGAGACTTCCGCCTCACAGCGGATGCCTCATGGAAGGGGGAGATGGTGCGCTGGAAGGAGAGAGGGGGAGGGGTGGTTCATCTCACCATGTACGGCTCTAATCTGCCCGATGTGATCGATGAGATCAGAAGAAGAAAGGAGATCATGGTGGTGGTGGGGGCAGAGAAGGTTCCAGCAGAGGTGTATGAGCTGGCGGACTGGAATGTGGCGGTGGGAAATCAGCCCCATTCTGAGGTGGCGGCGCTGGCGGTATTCCTGGATAGGCTCTTTCAGGGGGAGGAGCTGGCGCGGGAGTTTGAGGGAGGCCTGAAGATCGTGCCCTCCCCGCGGGGAAAGGAGGTCCTGTATCCGGAGAACGGCCTCGATGAGGAGGAAGGGGGCAGGGATAAGGAGGAAGGCGGGGATAAGGGAGAGAGGATGAGGGGGGGGATAAGGAGAAGGGTGAGGAGGATGATATGGGCAACGTGGGTGAGGAGGAGGATGGGGACGGAGGCGGAGCGCTCCCGGGCGCAGAGGCCGGCCTCCTCTTATGGAGATAGCAATGCAGTAGTCTGAGAGCGATGAGGCTTCTGATAATTGGGATCAACATCCGGCATATCGCCTGTTCCGCCTGGCGGGCGGGGCATGAGGTCTATGCTGTCGATGGCTACTGCGACCTGGACCTGGAGAGCTGCGCCTGTGATATGGCGCCCTTGTCCAGGGATGGAATGGAGGGGCCAAAGGGAGAAGGTGATCCGGTCTCTGAGCATATCGAGAGGGTTCGCCCTGATGCTATCATCCTTGGGCCGGGGCTGGAGGAGGTCAGGGTCAGGGGGTGCCGCGCTTCGACAATTCGCCCGATAAGGTGCGCAGGATCTCAGACAAGCTCTGGCAGGCCCGCTGGCTGGAGAGGAATGGCTTTCCCTTCATCAGGACAGAGGCCTCTGCAGAGGGGCTGGACTTTCCGGTAATGATCAAGCCCAGGCGGGGGGCGGGCGGTGTGGGCTGCAGAGTGGCCAGGACTCGCAGCGAGCTTGACTGGGGGGAGGGGCTGATCTATCAGGAGGTCGTTGCCGGCCGGCCGGCGAGCGTCTCGGTCATCAGCGACGGAAAGGAGGCGCGGGCGCTGGCGGCGAATGAGCAGCTCATCGGCGAGAGCTGGACGGGAGCCGCGGGCTTTCGGTACTGCGGGAACATCACCCCCCTGGAGCCTCACCCTGAGAGCGATATAGCAGGCATGGCGGAGGGCATCGTCTCCCGGCTGGGGCTGGTGGGCAGCAACGGGGTAGATTTACTGATCACTGAGGAAGGGGCGGTGGTGGTGGAGGTCAACTGCCGCTTTCAAGCAAGCCTGGATTCTGTGCAGTGCGCCACAGGGGTCAATCTCTTCCAGGCTCATCTGAATTCCTTCCGGGGAGTGCTGCCCGAAAGGCCCGCCATCATCTGCTCTGCTGGAAGGGCGATCCTCTACGCCTCCCGCCCTCTGAAGATCAAAGAGAGGCTGCTTTTTCCCTGGACGGCAGACGTCCCCCGCCCGGGATCGAGAGCGGAAAGGGGCGATCCCTTCATCTCCGTCCTGGCCAGGGGGAGTAATAGGGAAGAGGTTGTCAGCAGATTGAGAGAGAGGGGGGATTTGGTCAGGAAGGCCCTTCACTGAAATATGCGGGCGATGTATTGCAGACAGGGCGAAAAGATAAGTTAGAGGCAGATCAGATCTCATCCTCTATCCATAATCTGGACGGGCGCTGGCCCATCAGATTGAAGATATCAAAGGGAAGTATACTTGCAATTCTGGAGAGCGGATGCCCTTGGACCCAACCAGCGGTGAGAATGCGGCCCCTGGATCAGAGAGCATCATCATTCAGGCAGAGAATGTGATGCTTCAGGCGGCCCAGCAGGCAAAGAATGAAGAGCGCGACCCATCCAGTATGCTCCGGGTGCTGGCCCTCCTGGCCGCTCCCGTCCTTGACCCAAAAGATCCTGCCCAGCCTCCTATTCCACTGGATCTGCACCAGGAGTGGCATGTCCTGGCTCATGAGGTGCGGCAGAGCAATGCTCCCATCCTGCTGGCCCGGCTGCAGCCTCCTACATTGCAGGCGCTGCGATCTGCTCTCTCCCCCAGGGCGGGGATGCAGGAGCTCTTTCCCCATATCCTCCACTTCAGCGGCCATGCCTGGAGGGAGGGGCTTCTTTTAGAGGATGATCTCGGCCAGGTCCATCCCGCCAGCACCGGGGAGATACTGGATGCTCTGAATGGTCTTCCCCAGCCCCTGGACCTGGTGGTGCTCAACGGCTGTGAGAGCGCCGCCGATGCCCGCTCAGTGGCACAGGCCCTGCTGGATGGCGGACGGGCCAGGGCGGTGGTGGGCCACGAGCGCCCTGTCCTCGACTCTGAGGCGGTGGCCTTCGCCGGCCGGCTGTATGCAGAGCTTACCGGCGGCTTTCCTCTGAAGGATGCAGTTGATCAAGCCCGCAGAAAGGTGACCACTCACGAGGTTATGCTGCTGGGGGATGACGGACTGCGCTTTGAGATGCTGAACAGAGGAGAGCCGGTGATTGACCGCCGGCGGGCGGCCGCGAGCCTCCTCTCCGCCCAGATCGGTCCCTTTCTGGGCAGGGGGAGTGACCTGGTGCAGATCTCAGGGATCTTGAGCCATCCCCCGGCGGTCGTTGTTCTCTTTGGCCCGCCGGGCATCGGCAAGACCAGCCTGATCCTGCAGGCTGCTCTTCGCAACCAATGGCGCTTTCCCGGCGGGGTGGCATATGCCTGCGGCCCCAGGTCCGGAAGCGGCACTGCTACCGAAATGCTCAGGGATCTGGCAGGCGGTCTGGGGCTTTCCCCTCCCGCAGGCAGGGAGGAGGAGGTGCTGCGGATACACACTGCCAGCCATCCCACCCTCATGCTATTGGACAACCTGGAATCCCTCCCCCAGGAGGAGATGGAGCAGTTGAGCGATTCTCTGCGCCATCTGGGAGGGGAGAGCGCAGCCCTGCTCGCTCTGCGGCCATCCAGCCAGACTCTGGAGGATCTGCCCCTGGCCAGGTCCATATCTCTGCATCATGGGCTGGCCGGGGCAGAGGCAGAGAGATATGCCCTCTATCTTGCCAGGCAGAAGGGCATTCCCCTGGACGGGGCCGACGCCCGGCTAATCGCCTGCTCTGTGGACGGCCATCCTCTGCTGATAGAGAAGATTGTGGCCCAGGCGAGGCGGGGAGACCTGAAGGATCTGCTGGATGATGTGATGAGGCGCCAGGGCGATTTTGCCGCCCAGATCGGCAGAGTCTATAAGTGGTGCCAGGATCGCCTCGATGATGAGCGAAGAGATGCCTGGGCCTCTCTGCCCCTATTTCCTGCCGGCGCTGCTCCGGAGACTCTTTTAAAGGCGGCAGCCGGCAAGGGCGGCCCTCAGGCCCTGAGGGAGGCAGCCCTGGCGGACTTCGACCCCGAGGGGCAGGCCTGGCGGTGGCATGCCACTGTGGCCGAGTACGCCAGCAGCCACTGGCCCATCCCTCCCGAGGAGAGGCAGAAGCGGCTGCTGGCGCTCGCCCCTGCCTGGACATTGTGGCTGGAGCGGCTTTCCGGTGGGGAGAAGAGCATATCGAGGATTGAGGATCAGCATCTCAACCTGGATTTGATGGTCCAGGCATCTGCCGGCGGCTGCCAAGAGTGCCGGCCATTTCTGGAGGCACTAAGAGAAAAGCTGCCCCCGCCGGATCGCACCCCTGATCCTGAGGGAGCTGATAGCCAGGCTCCGCCAGGCCAGACTGGAGGGGCTGGAGCCTGGGGAAGAGGAGGAGAGGGCCAGACGGCTGAATGACCTTGGAATTGCCCTCTCCGCCCTGGGCCGGCGGGAGGATGCGCTGGCCTCTGCTCAGGAGGCCGTTGAAATCCATCGCAAGCTCGCCCGTTCCAACCCTGCTGCCTTCCTGCCCGACCTGGCCACAAGCCTCAACAACCTTGGCAACCGCCTCTCCGCGCTGGGCCGGCAAAAGGAGGCGATGGCCTCCGCCCAGGAGGCCGTTGATATCCATCGCCATCTCGCCCAGTCCAACCCCTCCGCCTTCCTGCCCGACCTGGCCACAAGCCTCAACAACCTTGGCGCACCGCTTCTCCGCGCTGGGCCGGCGGGAGGAGGCGCTCGCTCCCGCCCAGCAGGCCGTTGAAATCCTTCGCAAGCTCGCTCAGTCCAACCCTGCCGCCTTCCTGCCCGACCTGGCCACAAGCCTCAACAACCTTGGCATATTCCTCTCCGCACTGGGCCGGCGGGAGGATGCGCTCGCTCTCACCCAGGGAGGCCGTTGATATCCCTTCGCAAGCTCGCTCAGTCCAACCCCTCCGCCTTCCTGCCTGACCTGGCCACGAGCCTCAACAACCTTGGCACATTCCTCTCCGCGCTGGGCCGGCGGAAGGATGCGCTCGCTCTCACCCAGGAGGCCGTTGATATCCGTCGCAAGCTCGCCCAGTCCAACCCCGCTGCCTTCCTGCCCGACCTGGCCCGGAGCCTCAACAGCCTTGGCAACCGTCTCTCCGCGCTGGGCCGACTGGAGGAGGCGCTCGCTCCCACCCAGGAGGCCGTTGAAATCCGTCGCAAGTTCGCTCAATCCAACCTCGCTGCCTTCCTGCCCGACCTGGCCACAAGCCTCAACAACCTTGGCGCATCCCTCTCTGATCTGGGCCGGTGGGAGGATGCGCTTGCTCCCGCCCAGGAGGCCACTGAAATCCTTCGCAGGCTCGCTCATTCCAACCCCGCCGCCTTCCTGCCCCACCTGGCCACAAGCCTCAACAACCTTGGCGCATTCCTCTCCGCGCTGGGCCGGCGGGAGGATGCGCTCGCTCCCGTCCAGGAGTCCGTTGATATCCATCGCCAGCTCGCCCGTTCCAACCCCGCCGCCTTCCTGCCTGACCTGGCTGGAAGCCTCAACAACCTTGGCGCATCCCTCTCTGATCTGGGCCGGCGGGAGGATGCGCTCGCTTTCGCCCAAGAGGCCGTTGATATCCGTCGCAAGCTCGCCCAGCCCAACCCCGCCGCCTTCCTGCCCGGCCTGGCCAAAAGCCTTGGTGCATTTGGCAGTGTATTGAGCTCCCTTGAGCAGCACGAGAAGGCAACCGGGATCTTTGCCGAGGGATTGCAGCACATCGCACCCTTCTACCAAGAGCATCCCGATGCCTTTGCCCCCCTGGCCGGGTCCCTGCAGGATTCCTACCTCCAGTCATGCCGGGAGGCGGACATCAAGCCGGATGAAAAGCTGCTAATTATGAGAAAAAAATAGTTAACTCTCGATCAAACCACTAAGAGGCAGAGTGCTACCAGGATATGACCCTGTAGACCCAGTTGGCCAGCAGCGTCCAGGCCTTGACGCAACCTGAACCCTTCTCCAGCTTCTCTTTGTCTTTCTCAGAATACCTGACCTTATCCTTCATCCATGAGTCCATGATGATCTCTCACCTCTCATTTGAATATAACAATATCGGTTCACAGGAGAGAGCAGGCCGGTGCAAGAAGAAAAATTCATCTCCTGGAAGGATCATAGAGCCGAGAAGATGAACGACCTTGCCCCTTCCGCAGATCTCATATCCCTGGCGCAGGAGTCTCTTGCCAGCAGAGAAGAGGCGATGAAAAGAGAGCTGGCGGCAAAATACCTTCTCTGCGAGGATGAGGCCTCGGATATAGTCTCCTCATTCTTGCAGAGGTCTTATGGCCCGGCTTTCGCCCTAACGGAGGAGATCGCCAGAAGAGAGGGAACGGTGCTGCTTTTCATCGGCAGAAAGGACTGCGCCATCTGCCAGCGCTGCCAGCCGATATTGAACGAATTCATCCTCGAGCACAAGGATATTGAGCCGGTGATCCTTGACTACTCCCAGCCCGAGGGGTTGCTCTATCACCTGATCCATAGAGATGAGCAGGGAATGCTGCCTCTGATTGCCTTCATCTCCTGCGGCAAGATAATGATGAAGAGCTGCGGGGAGTGCGCCGCCATTCAGATTTATGACGAGCATTATCGCAACATGAGTGAAGAGTGCAGGCAAAATATATATGTTCACTGAGATCGCACCGATGGGTGCGAGGAAGAATATGACCAAGATTGTGCTCAACTTCAAGACCTACCGTGAGTCAACCGGCCGGGAGGCCCTGCGCCTGGCAGAGATCTGCGAGGATATCTCTCAGGACTATTCTGTGCAGATGATAGTGGCACCGCAGGCGGCAGACATTCGTGCCCTATCCCAGGGGGTCAGAATCCCGGTCTACGCCCAGCATGTGGACGGCGTCGGCTACGGAGGATACACCGGCCACATAACTGCTGCCTCCCTGAAGGCTGCAGGGGCCAGTGGAGCGCTCATAAACCACTCTGAGAGAAGGCTCAAGCTGGCGGATATGGAGGCCTCCCTCTCTGCTTGCCGCGACTTTGGCCTCAAGAGCATCATCTGCACCAACAATGTGGCCACCACCCGGGCGGCAGCAGCCCTTGAACCCGATTATGTGGCAGTGGAACCCCCAGAGCTGATAGGAAGCGGCATTCCTGTATCCAAGGCCAATCCCAGTGTGATCAGCGATTCAGTCAGCGCAGTCAAGAGGATCGCCCCTCAGGTGGGAGTCCTGTGCGGCGCGGGAATAACCCACGGAGAGGATCTGAAGATCGCCCTGGATCTGGGATCGGAGGGCGTCCTTTTAGCATCGGGGATCATAAAGGCCAAAGATCAGCGTCTGGCTTTGGAAGACCTGGTGACCGGGGCAAAATAGATGATGGCGGTGCATGTCAGAGTCTCAGGCCGGGTGCAGGGGGTCTATTACCGCGCCTATACCCGCGACCGGGCCAAATCCCTGGGAGTCAACGGCTGGGTGCGAAATATCCCTGGCGGAGGGGTGGAGGCGGTGCTGGAGGGGGAGAGGCATCAGGTAGGAGAGCTGCTCCGAGCTATGAAGACCGGGCCTTCCGGCTCTGCAGTCCTGGGAATGGAGCTCTCTGAGATCGAGGCCAAAGGCTATAATGATTTTGAGATAAAATATTAATCGGATGTGATCTATTGCTTACCATCAACAGATACAAGTGCTGCTACTGTGGTGCCTGCGTCAGTGTATGCCCGACATGCGCCCTGGAGCTGGTGGAGACCTGGCTGGAGATTTCCGCAGACTGCAAAGAGTGCGGCATCTGCACCAAGATATGCCCGGTGGGAGCGCTGGAGGTCGAGGCATGAAGTGCGATGTGATTGTAGTGGGGGCGGGCCCGGGCGGCTCCATGGCTGCGAAGACGGCGGCAGATGCCGGCCTTAATGTGGTCCTGCTGGAGAAACGGCAGGAGATCGGCGATCCGGTGCGCTGCGCTGAGGGGGTGGGCAAGAGGTCTCTGTGCAAGATGGTCAAGCCCGAGCCGGGATGGATTGCTGCTGAGGTGAAGGGGGCTAAGATCTTCTCTCCGGATGGAAGCCATATAGTCATGTCCGAGGACAGGAGCGGCAGCGAGGTGGGCTATGTTCTGGAGAGGAAGGTCTTCGACCGGGGCCTGGCCATGAATGCCGCCCGCGCCGGAGCACGGGTGATGGTCAAGACCCGCGCCACCGGCCTGCTGATGAGGGATGGCGTTCCTTATGGGGTCAATGCCCTGCAGGTGGGAGAGCCTTTGCAGATCGAGGCCCCGATCATCATCGGTGCAGACGGCGTGGAGTCCAAGGTGGGCCGCTGGGCGGGGATTGACACCACCCTCAACCTCAAGGACATAGAGTCCTGCGCCCAGTTCCTGATCTCAGATCCCGGTGTGGACAAGGACTACACCAGGTTCTATCTGGGAAACAGCATTGCTCCATCAGGGTACGCCTGGTCATTTCCCAAGGGGGAGGGGCTGGCCAATATCGGCCTGGGCGTGCTGGGAAGCAGGTGCAAACCTGGCGAAGCAGTCCGCCTGCTGCAGGAGTTCACCAAGACCCACTTTCCCAATGGCAAGATCGTGGAGATGGTGGTGGGCGGAGATCCCTGCTCCGGCCCCATCGAGTCGACCACTGCTGATGGGGTGATGCTGGTGGGAGATGCTGCCCGGCAGACAGATCCGCTGACCGGAGGAGGGATCCTCAATGCCATGCAGGCAGGGGTCATCGCAGGGGAGGTGGCAGCAAAAGCCATCGCCGCCGGCAATGTGAGAAAGGAGGGGCTGAAGGAGTATGAGGAGCGCTGGCGGGAGAGCATGGGCAAGCATCTGGCCAGAAGCCTGGAGTTCAAGGAGTTCTTTGTTAAGCTGACCGACAAGGATCTCAATATGCTGATCGGCTCTCTGGCAAAGGAGGACATGTCCAAGATGGACCTGCCCGGTCTCCTGCGGGTGCTATTCCGTTTGAATCCCAAGCTCCTCTGGGAGCTGCGCCACCTGATAACATAGACTCAGCAATCCTTCAAAGATCGAAGATCTGGCTTTTAGGGATGAATTTGGCTTCGGCCTACTCCAGGGTGGAGCTGCCGTCTGCCCTCTTTGGCAGCCTCTCCAGGTCAAAGCCGATCCTTATCCTCTCCTTATCTGCATCGAGCCTTGCCACACCCATATGGAAGATGTAGCGCATTGTCCGGCGGCCATCGGGGATGCGCAGCCTGTGCTCCCGGCGGAGGATCATAGCACTGGCGGCCTGCAGTGCCGGGCCGCTCTGCAAAAAGAGCAGACCGGGAAGGTTGAGACGCTGATGGCCAGTGGTAGGATATCGCTCATCCATCAGCTCGGCCAGCTCTTCGCGACGGATCCAGACCACTTTTTTCGCCGCTTCTGACAACGATCTGCCCCTCGTCGGCATGCACCTCATCGATATGGGAGTGAAGGGCACAGAGAACATAGCTATTCCCCCGCCCCCTGTTCTCTGGGGGCAGGAGGGCCTCCAGCTTATTCATAAAGGGCTTGAGGAGGGGGCTGGCCCCAGAAAATAGTGCTCCCGGGAGGTTTTTAACCTTGGTCTTTGTCAGCTCATCCAGATCCCTTCTGCCAATCTCGATGGCTATCATAGAGATCTACAGGCCCTCAGGGCATATATCCATATCGGGATGAATAAATTTTAGATATAAAAAAATTTACATGTTCATACTAAATTATTCTCCCTAAATTAATTATTTAACTCTATTCAGCAGTTCCTTTCGCAAAAATGGCAAAAAAAGGCCTCAATTCAAGGGATCTAATGGCCCCATCTAAAAATTTTCATAATTATAAATTCTTAATATGGATGATCTCATCTTTAAAAACCAACAAAATGAAAATGTCAATTGCTTTTTGACTTATTATCTAAAGTATTAGTCTAAATTAGAAAGATTAAAAGAGCAAGCCTTTCAAAACAAATTATTTATATCATTAAGTATTAGTGGCAAGAAAAATATGGTGACGATTATGAGAGAGTCGACTGTAAAGATCCTGGATGATAAGGATATGGAATTTGTGGAGACGCTCCGCTCCCTGGGAGTGCCACGCAATGTAGCAACTCTTATCACATTCCTGGCCAATGTGGATGAGGCCTCCTCAAGGGAGATTGAGATGGGCTCCGATCTTCGGCAGCCTGAGGTGAGCATTGCCATGAGAACCCTGCGCGACAACAACTGGATAGAGGAGAAGGAGATCAAGCGCGAGGGCAAGGGAAGACCGATGAAGGTCTATTCATTGAAGGCGGGCATTGAAGAGGTCATAAAGCACTTCGAGGAAGAGAAGCTGCATGAGTCCGCCCAGGCCATGGAGAGCATCCAGAGGCTCAAGCAGCTCATATCAACATAAATATCCAGGATCGATTATTGTCCGATCGAGGATTGTTCGATCGAAGATTGACCAATCGAGGATTGTTCGATCGAAGGCGGTTCGATCGAAGATCGCCGGATCGAATACTGCTCGATCGAAGGATGAGGCTTTCAGATCTTTTTCTTGACCTGAGGAGATGAGAGCACCTCAACCTCAATTTTTGCTGCTATTCCCCGCCCCAGAGAGATCTTCGAACCGTTAAGCTCGATCACCACCGGCCCGCCAAAGGGATGGCAGGTTATCTTGCGCACGCGACTGCCTCTTCTTATTCCCAGGGAGTCAAACCTCCTCTGCCAGCCGTACTCGCCTTTGATGGAATGAATCTCCAGGGTCTGGTTGCAAGGGGCCTTTGAAAGCTCTATATATCTCATCTCTGATCATCAACCTCATCGGCTTCATCTCCAGAGCAGCGGATAAATCTTGCGCAGCAATGATACAGTGTGGTATACTGTTCTATTAATATCTCATTTGCGCTATTAATATCTGATTTGCCGTCTATTCATGACCATTCATAATTTCAGTCCGTCCGGCGGAAAATACCTTCCTGCGAAGCAGCCTTCTGGCCGGGTGCATGAACGGAGAGCTCCATTAATTCCTTTTTTAATATGAAAATTCGTTTCATCATAATTTTCATATCCTTGAAGCTTTTCGGGGGCCTGACTTGCAAATCAATTTTTAATTTATTTTCTGAGATTTATTTACTGAAAATCTTCAAATAGGTCGACAATTCGCCTCCGTCCCTCGTAATTGTATATTAATTTAACTCACAAGGATTAAATAGACAACGATGGAGATCATCCACCACCAGCTCATAAATGAAGATTTGGGTAGCTGCTGAATGGAGATGCAATATAATGTCCAAATCGAATTCTTTTGAGATAGCTCAAAGACAGCTTGACGATTGTGCAAAGATCCTGAAGCTCGATCATGGAGTGCATGAATTCCTCCGTCACCCCCAGCGAGAGTTTCATGTATCGATTCCCGTGCGTATGGATGATGGCAGCATAAGGATCTTCCAGGGCTTCAGAGTTCAGTATAATGATGCTCTGGGCCCCTGCAAGGGCGGCATAAGATACCATCCGGATGAGACCATAGATACCGTAAGGGCTCTGGCCGCCTGGATGACCTGGAAGACCTCCCTTCTCGGCCTGCCCCTGGGCGGTGGCAAGGGCGGAGTGGTGTGCAATCCCAAAGAGCTATCTTTAGGAGAGCAGGAGAGGCTCTGCCGGGGCTATGTCGATATGATCTGGCAGAGCATCGGGCCGGAGAAGGACATTCCTGCTCCTGATGTCTACACCACCCCCCAGATGATGGCCTGGATGATGGATGAGTACTCAAAATTGACCGGCTCGAACAGCTTCGGCTGTATCACCGGCAAGCCGCTATGCGTTGGAGGCTCCTGTGGCAGAAGCGATGCCACCGCCAGGGGAGGGATGTATGCTCTGAGGGAGGCGGCAAAGGAGTTCAAAATCGATCTATCCCGGGCCACTATAGCCATTCAGGGATACGGCAATGCCGGCAGCTATGCTCATAGCCTGGCCAAGGAGCTTCTCGGGAGCAAGGTGGTGGCGTTGAGCGACTCCAAAGGAGGGGCCTTCAATCCCGCCGGGATAGAGCCAGCAGAGGCGTCGAGCGTAAAAGCGGGAACCTCCTCGGTGGCCAATATACCCGATGCCAAGAAGATCAGCAATGAAGAGCTCTTGGAGCTGAATGTGGACATTCTCATCGCAGCCGCTTTGGAGAACGTCATCACCAGGGAGAACGCTGGAAAGATCAAGGCCAAGATCGTCTTGGAGCTGGCCAATGGCCCCACCACCCCGGAGGCAGATGAGATCCTCTTCCAGAATAAGATACATGTCATTCCCGACTTCCTGGCCAATGCAGGCGGTGTCACTGTATCCTACTTCGAGATGGTGCAGAACATCATGCGCTACTGCTGGTCCTTCGAAGAGGTCTACCAGAGGCTGGACGAGAGGATGACCATGGCCTATCAGGGTGTCCTGGCCGCCTCCAAGCAATATAATATCAACATGCGTCAGGCAGCCTACACTGTGGCCGTAGCCAGGGTGGTAGAGGCCATGAAGACCCGCGGCTGGGTATAAGAGGGGTATAAGAGAAGATCTCAATGGATGAAAGATAAGAGTATATCGAAATAGGTCCACAGGAGGAGTCCGTCATATTCGATAATAAGGGAGATAGTTATGCTAAGATCGTCCCCTGCCTGGACGTCAAGGTGGTGGATGGCCGGCCATCGGTGGTCAAGGGTGAGAAGTTCGTTGATCTGAAAAGGCAGGGCGATCCAGTGGAGCTTGCCCGGCGTTATCAGGATCAAGGGGCTGATGAGCTGATCTTCCTGGACATCACTGCCTCTCACGAGGGCAGAAAGACCATGGTGGATGTGGCTCGCAGGGTGGCAGATGCAATCGATATCCCCTTTGCTGTAGGAGGGGGCATCTCCTCTCTGGATGGGATCGAGCAGATCCTGGAGGCGGGAGCAGATAAGATAGGAATCAATACCGCTGCAGTCAAGAACCCCGATTTTGTGAAGGAGGCTTCGGCTGTTTTTGGATCAGAGAGAATAACTGTGGCTGTGGATGCTCGCCGGAACACGAATATCCTGTCAGATGTCAACGTTCACCAGATGGAAGACGGCACCAGAGCCTGGTTTGAGCTGGTGATCTATGGCGGCAGAGAGGCTGTGGGGATAGATGCCATCGAATGGTGCCGGAGGATGGAGGAGCTGGGCGCGGGGGAGATCCTGCTCACCAGCATGGACCGGGACGGGACGAATATTGGATACGATCTGCCCCTGACCAAGGCCATCTGCGAGGCTGTGGCCATCCCGGTCATAGCCAGCGGTGGGGCCTCCACACCGCAGCATATCCTGGAGGCCTTCACTGTGGCCAGGGCCGATTCAGCACTGGCTGCGGGGATGTTCCACCGGGGCGAGTATACTGTGGGCCAGGTAAAGGACTACCTGGAGAGCAGGGGAATCAGGGTAAAAAGGTAAGTCAGGATCTGACTCTAATTTAGAAAGGATGATTCCTTCCATCTTCAAAAGAGCATGAGTCGGCGACACCGGCCATTGGGAGAGCTGGCCGATGTCCCATCAAGCCTTTTCCGATCATTCCTTTTCCGGTCATTCCTTTTCCGATCATTCCCGGATGAGGTGAGCTGCCCGGAATGCTCTACGGCCCGGCATGCTCTACGTCTGCAGAGCCGCCCTTGCCTATACCCTACACCGCCTCCACATAGATCTCTTTGGGCACTCCCGCCTCGAAGTATATGCTGTTCTCAAACATCCAAAAGCCATCCCAGACGCTTATCACGTGACTCTTGCCTCCTTCGAGGCTGAGGTTGTATATGCCGTCATATCCAATGCCCACCAGCGCTCCATCCACATAGACCTGGAAGGCGGTTTTGGCCGGATAGAGGATCGATACTGGTGTATTGCCTGCTGAGGGTGTGGCTGAGGGGCGTGCTGCTGGTGCTGCCGGGATATACTGTCCAGATTGCCCTGTTGCTGCAGGATAGGCGGACGGCTGAGATATCGGGGCCTGAACAAAGGCATCGATCACTATGACATTGCTTGGCTGGTTGTTGACCACAAAATAGAGCATATGCCTGCCCACCTCATCAGGGCGGTATTTCATGCTGTTGTATCCCGGCTGGAACTGATAGAACCTGGAATTTTGGATGCTTGTTCCATTGGAGATGATCTCAAAGAATTCGCCAACCCCCCCTGAGGGAACGTTGCCCACCAGCTCCAGAGCGACACCCACCGGGCTTACCAGATACTGGGTCCAGTTCTGTGCTCCCCGGATCCAAAGGTCATTGGCCTGAGGAGAGGTGATCAATAGATACTGAGAATAAGCCAGCCCCTGGCCGCTTCCATAGTGCAGATAGGAGGGTGGCGAGCGGGCTATATCGAATTTGGCCGGATTGCTGATTATCTCGCTATCCGCTGGCATGGCCTGCCTTGAATAGTACTCTTCATAAGGAGCGAATGCCGATGGTGCTATCATCTCTCTGAATACAGTCGGGTTTACGTCATAACGGGGGTAAGATGGAGCTGGAGCATCCAGCCAGCGAACCATGCCTGCAATACCAGGGTCCATCAATGAAGCCCGGTCGATGGGGGTGACATATGCTCCTTCCAGCCAGTCCACTGGATATAGCTGGCCTACAGTCGGGGCTGGTCCGCCGTCGGCAGACAGCGCCTGAGGAACAATCATTGCGGCGATCAAGGCCGTTAATATCAATTTCATGAAGATCGATCTCATATTTTAACCTCATTTGCATCAAAATTCTTAAAAACAGTGCAGCAGGCATGACCTGAAATATGGAATACCGCAGGAGGCGTGATAGGGGCGTGGCAAGGGGCATTGTATGCAGTAATGATCCCTGAGTTATCGATCTCTGAGTTGCTATTCCCAGAGTTGCTGATCCCAGTGTTTCTGAAGAGATAGTTGAGTTCAAGATCGGCAGCATAACGGGTCGAATTGCTTAGTATATCTGCCATAGTTTCTGACTCCTGCTCTTGCTTTTTTTCAGAGTATTGGGCCTGCAGAAGCTATCTTCAGCTTTGCATGCAAATCTCCACTCTCAGTTTTAGGGCATTATATGTCAGATTATTCAATAATGCCCAATTATTACTGGTTCGCTTGGACTTCATCTAATTTAAAACTATTCTATTAAAAATTTTTAAATGTATTGAAGGAATTGATATATATTCGGAGTTAGTGTCCCGAGATTGCTGTAATCTTGTAGCTATCCTGAATCCTGCTATCATTACTCTAAGTTCATCGTTGAATACTTTTCACTGTTAACCACCCTTCATTTATTTTCATCATGATATGTCCTGCTGATCTCATCAGGGATTGTTCGCTCGGGAATGTTCCTCAGGTCTGCTTCCGCCCTTCAAATCCTTATTGATGCGCTCAATATGTCTGCTATCGAAGGTTCACTGCACCACCGGCTGCCCTCTCTTTCTCTCCCATTGAGATAAAAACAGAAGTTGGAGGGTGCAGAAATTATTTCCGTCAAAGATGCCAATTGGGCTTTTATGGATCTGGCGGCGTTCTCTTGGAGAGAAGATGATGAAAGAAGCTCATAAGGCCTCCCCCACTGCCCGGGAATGGACCGCTCTGGGGGACGACTTATACCGGCAGGGATTGTTTGCCGAGTCTGCAGAGGCATATGAGAGGGCTTTGGAGATGGATCCGGAGGATAAGGAGTCATGGAACAGCAGAGGCCTTGCCCTCTGCCGCCAGGGGATGTTGGACAGGGCGGTGGAGTCATTTGAACGAGCGATCGAGATCGATGATCAATACCTGGATGCTCACAACAACATCGGCGTAGTTCATTATCGGAATCATAGTCACCAAGAGGCCCTGGAGATATTCGATACCATCCTGAAAAGGGATCCAAAATACATCAGAGCCTGGTACAACCGGGGGGTGGTCTTGGAGAAGATGGAGAGGTTTAAAGAGTCCATAGAGAGCTACGATAAAGCGATTCAAATAGATGCCGAGAAGCCGAGGATCTGGAACAACCGGGGAGCAGTCCTGGGCAAGATGGGCCGCTATGATGAGGCATTGATCTGCATTGACCGGTCGCTGGCCCTCCAGCCGGAGAACGCTGAGGCCTGGAACAATCGAGGTGCGGCACTCAGTATGCTGGGCAGATATGATGAGGCATTGGAGGATTTCAACCGGGCAATAGAGATCGATCCTGAGGATTGCGAGGCTTTATGCAATAAAGGCGAGGCCTTGCGCCAACTGGGCCGGCATGCTCAAGCATTGGAGTGCTTTGAAGCCGCCATCAGATTGGATCCAGGCCATCAGAGGGCACGCAATGGAAGGCTGCTGGCTCTGAGAGAGGCACGAGAGAATGAAGAGCTGAAGGCCTCATAGATTGAAGATCGAAGATCGGAGATTGAAGATCGAAGATTGAAGAAAAAGGTATTCTGTTCAGCTTTATTCTCAGATCCCCCATTCTCAGATTCTCTCTTCTCACATCTTCCCTTCCCAGACTCTCTCCTCTCAGATGCTCTCCTCTTCCATATCCCAGCCCAGCCGCTCCCGGATGATCAGATAGCTCATCTCCGGCGGGATTGCTCCTGCCTCGGTGCAGATCAGGTCGATATACTGATGAGGGGTGACATCGAAGGCTGGATTGCGCACCCGGACGTGGCGGTACCTGGAGATGTCGGCCAGCACCTCCGTCGCCTCTCTCTCCTCGATGGTGACCAGCTCTCCCAGGATGGTCATTGGGCTGAACTTATAGGTCTCGGCGGCCACCATGAAGCTTGTTCTGGCCTCACGGGCGCAGAGGGCGATCTGGGCGGTGCCGATCTTGTTGACCAGGGTGCCGTTGGCAGTGATCACATCCGCCCCCACCACCACCAGGTCCACATCGTTCATGACTGTTCTCACTGCCGAGTCCACAATCAGCTCCGTCTCTATGCCCATCTGGTCGAGCATGCCGATGGTGGTGATTCCCTGAAACCGGGGGCGGGACTCTGTGGCGATCACCTGGATATTCTTCCCCGATCTGTGGGCAGCGCTGATCACAGAGATGGCAGCATTTGAGTTGCAATGGGTGAGAATGGTATCCCCATCTCTGATCCTACGGCTGCCGATCTGGCCGATCTTTTCCACAGCCCTCCGGGAGTTCTCAATGAAGCGGTCGGCATTGCTGGCTATGGCCTGCCGGGCGTCATCGATCTCCTCTGCCTCATACTTCATCACCATTCTGATGGCATTGGAGAGGGAGACGGCTGTAGGCCTGGTCTTGAGGAGCAGGTCTGCAGCCTGGGCGGCCTTCTGGTTGAGGTCATCGAGGCTCTCCGCCTGGACGGAGAGAGCATACTCCTTTAGAGAGGCTGCAGCGGCGGTGGCTATCCGCCCTGCTCCTCTGATCTCCATGCTGCTGATCCTCTCTGCAGTCTCCCTGACCTGATCTATTGGCTTCATTCAAGGGTTATCTTCGCGGGATGAGGTTAAATCTATTTCCTGTGGTCAGGATTCCCCCCGCCGGCCAACGGGGTGTTCGCTTTGAGAATAACGGGGGAAGAGTGTAAAAAGATATATCAACATTGAAGTTACATTATGTGATGAGGGATCTTTATGAGAATGGTAACTGCACTGACTGCAATTTTTATTCTATTTGCATGCATAAATGTATGCTCTTCGACAAATCAATATGATAGTAAAATATTATCAAACATGAATAATTCCAATACCGCGACAAAGCTCCTGGCATTTGCATCAATTGCAGATAGGGGTGATGCTGGCCTTGATCTAATGGCCCGGGGGTTCAATTCAGATGATGTGGATTTCAAGGCTTCTGCCTTCATCTGGATGAACATAGTGGAGATGGATAATCCCAGGGCATTGGAGCTTCTGGCCGAGTCTCTATCGGGCGGAGATGAGGATACAAGGATTCTGGCAGCTCTTTCTCTCGGCTGGAAAAGAGATCCAGCGGCTGTGGATTCTCTCATAAAGAGCCTTGAAGATGAGAGTGTTGCTGTCCGAACTCTCTCAGCTATATCCTTGGGATGGATGAGAGATCCTGCGGCTGTTGATCCTCTCATAAATGGCCTGCAGGATGAGGATGATGATATGCGAATTGCCTGTGCCATGGCTTTGGGCTGGATTAAGGATCCAAGGGCAGTAGATCCACTCATAAAAAGCCTTGGTGATGAGAATAATGCCATCTGTATCTCTTCGGCTATGGCCTTGGGATGGATAAGAGATCCAAGAGCTGTCGATCCGCTCATAAATGGCCTGCAGGATGAGGATGATGATATGCGATCTGCTTGCGCCATGGCTCTGGGCTGGATTAAAGACCCAAAGGCGGTCGATCCCCTCATTCAAGGGCTGACGAATGAATCCTCTCCTCTATGCATTGCACCGATCTCTTTAGCATTCATCAATGATACCAGAGCAATAGAACCAATGATTGAGTTGCTTGGCAGTTCAACATGCAATGATGATATGATTGCAGGGGCTCTGGCATTCATGGGTGAGCCGGCATTGTACCCGTTGATAGATGTATTGAGTGACATCGATGAAAATCCTGAGAAGAGAGCTGCTGCAGCCTCTGCACTGGGGGCTTTAGGTGATATCAGGGCGGTGGATGTCCTTATTCAATCGCTCACAGATGATGAGAGCAATATTCGAGCCAGCTCTGCAAAAGCCCTGGGCGATATTCGAGATAATCGAAGCACTGATGCATTGATTTCAGCACTGGATGATGAATACTGGTTCGTCAGATCCAATGCTGCTATTGCCCTGGGAATGATTGGCAGCTCCAAAGCCTCTGATGCATTGATTGATCATCTCATGTATGATTCTGATCCATTCGTCAGAGTGAGTTCAGCAGAGGCATTAGGGAGGATTGGCGGCCCAAAGGCAGCAGATGCGCTCATTCAATCGCTCCAGGATGAAGAGAGCTATTATGTCAAATCGAAGCTCTCTGTGGCATTAAAGAATATAGTGAAAAATATGTAACTACATTCAACCCCAGGTATGAAGCAACCCAGGTATGAAGGGCCACTGATATCAGACCATGACCTGCCTTCGGGCGGAGATGAAGTGGCCCCTCTATTTTTTCATTTTTCATTTTTTTAAATATCTTGCCGGTTTATTCCGGATTCGATTTGAAAGGGGCTGCTGTTTCAATCCTTGTTTTCGTGGAACTTGCTCTTGATGGATAATATCATCGAAATCGCGAAGGAGAATGGAGGTTTCAATCCTTGTTTTCGTGGAACTTGCTCTTGATGCCACAAGGCCAACACCACAATCTCCAGAAAAGAGAGTTTCAATCCTTGTTTTCGTGGAACTTGCTCTTGATGTGCTATTGTCCGTTCCGATTGAGGGTCTTTTACTGAAGTTTCAATCCTTGTTTTCGTGGAACTTGCTCTTGATGACGGTGACACGCGGTTAGAGAACGCTGGATACGTGAAGTTTCAATCCTTGTTTTCGTGGAACTTGCTCTTGATGCTAGCCGTTGGACTGGTAGGGTGCAATTTATCGTGGTTTCAATCCTTGTTTTCGTGGAACTTGCTCTTGATGACGGTGACACGCGGTTAGAGAACGCTGGATACGTGAAGTTTCAATCCTTGTTTTCGTGGAACTTGCTCTTGATGACGGTGACACGCGGTTAGAGAACGCTGGATACGTGAAGTTTCAATCCTTGTTTTCGTGGAACTTGCTCTTGATGTGAATTTATACCTGATGGTGCTGATATGCCGTAGTAGTTTCAATCCTTGTTTTCGTGGAACTTGCTCTTGATGCTAGCCGTTGGACTGGTAGGGTGCAATTTATCGTGGTTTCAATCCTTGTTTTCGTGGAACTTGCTCTTGATGTTGAGCGCCCAGGAGCTATATGTTTTATCTTTGTTACGTTTCAATCCTTGTTTTCGTGGAACTTGCTCTTGATGCCTATACTGCTTCCATACTGACTTACGACATCCGAGTTTCAATCCTTGTTTTCGTGGAACTTGCTCTTGATGCGGGAAAATACATGAATTTCATTATCCACATAGATGTTTCAATCCTTGTTTTCGTGGAATTTGCTCTTGATGATTGATAGGTGGTGATCAAAATGAAAAAGGAATCTGGAAAGATGTTTCGATCTTTGTCTTCGGGGAACTTGCTCTTGATGTTCCGGTTTCATACATCAATATATGCGTACATACTAGTTTTAATCTCTGTTTTCGTGGAACTTGCTTTTGATGTGGGTTTGTTACCTGTCCTTATTGTCATACCAGCGGTTTCAATCTTTGTCTTCGTGGAGCTTGCTCTTGATGATGGGCGGACGGAATTCGAAATTTATGGTGAAATGGAGTTTCAATCCTTGTTTTCGTGGAACTTGCTCTTGATGCTTTCTTGGGTTGGAAGAAGCAGAGGTTGAAGAATTGTTTCAATCCTTGTTTTCGTGGAACTTGCTCTTGATGGTTATTGTTGGGTATGCTCTACCACAGGAGGAGTGAGTTTCAATCCTTGTTTTCGTGGAACTTGCTCTTGATGAAAGGCGTTTATATTTTACGGCCCTGGACGCAGCGGGTTTCAATCCTTGTTTTCGTGGAACTTGCTCTTGATGAGCGTTTGCAGGCCAACCGGGGGAGGGAGAGGGTCATTGTTTCA
The DNA here is from genome assembly GCF_016706325.1 of Methanothrix sp. Classification (NCBI taxonomy): domain Archaea; kingdom Methanobacteriati; phylum Methanobacteriota; class Methanomicrobia; order Methanotrichales; family Methanotrichaceae; genus Methanothrix; species Methanothrix sp. The sequence continues at coordinate 351,983 of NZ_JADJJX010000002.1, forward strand.
ATCCTTGTTTTCGTGGAACTTGCTCTTGATGTTGATCACCAGCCAATCCACCCTTTTCGTGAATCTGAGTTTCAATCCTTGTTTTCGTGGAACTTGCTCTTGATGGGAAGGTATTGGCTGGTGACAAATATCTGTATATGATGTTTCAATCCTTGTTTTCGTGGAACTTGCTCTTGATGCTCAGGTGATATAGCTAGTATACCAAATGCTGCCAGAATGTAGTTTCAATCCTTGTTTTCGTGGAACTTGCTCTTGATGAGACGGGCAACTGACCGCAGAAGAGTGGGCGGGGATGTTTCAATCCTTGTTTTCGTGGAACTTGCTCTTGATGGAAAAACGGGCAGCACTGATGACCGATACGGGTCTGGTTTCAATCCTTGTTTTCGTGGAACTTGCTCTTGATGCGTGGAACTGGGGCCGCCTTGTGCCAACTGGCTGTGTTTCAATCCTTGTTTTCGTGGAACTTGCTCTTGATGTATATAAAATACAGCTACATACAATATTGCTAGGATGTTTCAATCCTTGTTTTCGTGGAACTTGCTCTTGATGGGTGGCCGCACAGATCGCCAACAGCGACCTCTATGGTTTCAATCCTTGTTTTCGTGGAACTTGCTCTTGATGCGAGAAGCTCCGAGACAGCGCACGCTCCGGAACGATGTTTCAATCCTTGTTTTCGTGGAACTTGCTCTTGATGATTTTCATTAAATCTTCATTAATATAATATTCCATAGTTTCAATCCTTGTTTTCGTGGAACTTGCTCTTGATGGTCAATGGATCCCTGACAGCAACTGGGTTCGTTGTGTTTCAATCCTTGTTTTCGTGGAACTTGCTCTTGATGATTTGACATGTTTACACCATTTACACACCAAATTGGTTTCAATCCTTGTTTTCGTGGAACTTGCTCTTGATGTATAGAGGAAGGCGATCTAGAGAATCTTAGGATCGAAGTTTCAATCCTTGTTTTCGTGGAACTTGCTCTTGATGTTGACGACAATTTTCTGCATTGGCTCTTGCATCTGACGTTTCAATCCTTGTTTTCGTGGAACTTGCTCTTGATGGGGAACATCTCTACGCTGAAGTCCCCGATCTTCATAGTTTCAATCCTTGTTTTCGTGGAACTTGCTCTTGATGGGGAACATCTCTACGCTGAAGTCCCCGATCTTCATAGTTTCAATCCTTGTTTTCGTGGAACTTGCTCTTGATGCTTTGCCTCCGAGGCATGGCAAATCTCAGATCATTTGTTTCAATCCTTGTTTTCGTGGAACTTGCTCTTGATGACATTCACGCTATCATTTCCAGAATCGAGAGCTTCAGGTTTCAATCCTTGTTTTCGTGGAACTTGCTCTTGATGGCAAGATATTACTTCTCGTGCAGGAATAGGAATTAGTTTCAATCCTTGTTTTCGTGGAACTTGCTCTTGATGTTTGGGCATACCCCAAAATACCGAAAGCAGATTTCTCGTTTCAATCCTTGTTTTCGTGGAACTTGCTCTTGATGGATGGACTCCGGAACCAGGCAGCGTCTGCAAATATTGGTTTCAATCCTTGTTTTCGTGGAACTTGCTCTTGATGTGATGTCTATATGGATGGCGGCGTTTCAAACGTAGAGTTTCAATCCTTGTTTTCGTGGAACTTGCTCTTGATGGCAAGATATTACTTCTCGTGCAGGAATAGGAATTAGTTTCAATCCTTGTTTTCGTGGAACTTGCTCTTGATGTTTGGGCATACCCCAAAATACCGAAAGCAGATTTCTCGTTTCAATCCTTGTTTTCGTGGAACTTGCTCTTGATGGATGGACTCCGGAACCAGGCAGCGTCTGCAAATATTGGTTTCAATCCTTGTTTTCGTGGAACTTGCTCTTGATGTGATGTCTATATGGATGGCGGCGTTTCAAACGTAGAGTTTCAATCCTTGTTTTCGTGGAACTTGCTCTTGATGAGCAGCTTTTTTTCGTCCTTTTCCTCATTTGACCCCTTTAAACCCTCCTTTTTCAGCCCCCTTCTGGCATGAATGTAATTTATCAGATGCCTTATAAATTCGTTCCGGCCAGGGAGCCCCTTAATATACTCGGCCCGTAAAAGAGGTTACATGTTGCATATATCTATTTAAGCCTCAAGCAGGACAAAACCCCCGGAGCCCGCCCTTCCCAGCCCCATGTGATCAGGAATAGCAAAACAGGTTGTGAACTCTCCTCGAAAGCCTGTGACCTTAGTTCCCTTGAGCATACAGATCTCATCCTTCATCATCCCCAGGTCAAGCCTGATATGCTCCTTTGCCACATACCCCAGGCCTTTGGACGCTGAGAGGATATTGCCCACCAGGATCCTCCTCAACAAATCCCTCTTCTCCTCCTCTGACGCTTCCTTATACCTGACATAGTTCTCCTGGCTGAGGGCTATCCATGGAGTTGCAAACCTGTAGCTGAGAATCTCTTCTGTGCAGCCGAACTCCTCGCTCTTTACAGTCACCCCCCTCTCCATAATGCAGTAGCAGCGATCTCCCAATTTTATCTCTTTGAATTTATTATATATCTCTTTCAGCACCTCCGCCCCTTCATTGATCCCCAGCACTAAAGGAGAGCCATTGAGCATCTTGTATTGGATCAGAGGATAGCGATAAATCAGCTTATCTGTGATATGCTGATGCAATGAGGGATATTCATTGAAGCTGGTGGCGAAAAACCCGCGCAGCTTTGCCCCATCCCCGCGCATGGGGGTGTCGGAGTGAAGAGTCAGACGTAAGATCTTCAGTCTCATCTTATTGCCTTCCTTTTTGCCAGGGGCTCATATTATCATGGAACCTTCCCCTGCCCCCTCCCGTTTGAAGCCCGTTTCCATATCATAGTAGTAGGGAAGCTCTGCTTTAGATATATATCCGATCTCCGAATCTTCATAGACAAGAGAGCGGGCAAATTTCTCTGGAACTGATATCACATATTCACTGAATTCCTTCTTAATCCTCAGCTTCTTGTCGATTCTTTCTTTGAGATTCTTTTCCATTCTCATATCCAGATATCTTCTCCAAATGTCTTCCGCCAGATCATCAACCTCAATAAATACATCCACCCTTGGATAATCCTCCTCGATCAATTTAAATCTCTTGCTCAAATCCTTGAAGGCAAGCTGGGAGAGACATGAGAGGTTCTCTTGCGACTTGCCATCACCCATACCCTTCTTTACTGCTTTGAAATATCTATTATTCAGATCCAGGAACTCTGATTCTCTAATTGGGTCGCTTACCTGCTTTAAGATATCAAGAGTCTTGTCTATTAAAAAAGGATCATAGATGTATTTATGGAATTCTCTTCTATCATCCCTTAATATGAAGACTGAAACCGTCCCCTTATGAGATCCAGAGTTTCTGTTGCACCTTCCTGCTACCTGATTAATAGAGTCCATGGGGGCGAAATCCCGATAGACGAAATCGGCATCAATATCCACGCTCGCTTCAATGAGCTGAGTGCTTACGATGACCTTTCTTCTCCTTGAAAGGCCGTCAACTGCCCCTCTCCCTGAAGATCTCTTTATATCCTTTGTATCCTTTATATCCTTTGTATCCTTTATATCCTTTGTATCCTTTATATCCTTTGTATCCTTTATATCCTTTGTATCCTTTATATCCTTTGTATCCTTTATATCCTTTGTATCCTTTATATCCTTTGTATCCTTTATATCCTTTTTATCCTTTGTATCCTTTATATCCTTTATTCTCTGTATCCTCTCCTTTGGAACTACATTTGTAGATAAGTAAAAGGTCTCTGTATCCTCAAGCTGCAGCCCTTGCACAGATCTGTAAACCTCACTGGCCGAGGATATCGTATTCAGAACAATCAGGAAATCCTTATCAGGATGGGCGATCAGCTCCTCTCCGACCAGAGCCTTGAACTCATCAAGATTCAAAGACCTATCAATCCTGAGAATCAGTTCAATCCTGTCCAGCCCCTGGAAGTACTCATTCTTTTTCTGCACAATCTCCTTTATCTCCCCGCCCGCCTCATCGAAGATGAGCGGCTCAGTTGCAGTGACAAAGATGACATAGCTATTGAATTTTTCACAGAGAACAGTTATGGCATCATGAATCAGCTGCCAGTATTGATGAGGGACCGCCTGCACCTCATCCAGGATGATTATGGAGTTAGCGAGCTTATTGAATTTTCTGATCAGCTTGTTCTTATTGGAGAAGAGGGTGTAGAAATACTGCCAGAAAGTGGTGACTATTATCTCTGCATTCCAGCCTTCCAGAAGCAATAAGCTTTCATCGCTCTTATACTCCTCATTATCTGCTCTCTTATAGCTGACCTCCGCCAGATGATGATGCTTGAGAAGGAGCCTGGAATCCTCTTGATATCCTCCCCGAGCCAGCACATCTTCAAAGACGCTGTAGTTCTGATCTATTATGCTCAAAAATGGCAGAGCATAGATTATCCTGGGAGTGTATCCCTTCTCTTCATTCAGCCTCCCTCTGAGCTTAAGGGCAAAGGAAAGAGAGGTCAATGTCTTGCCAGTCCCTGTTGGAACATTCAAGGAGAGCACCCCTGTCCTCCAGGTCCCAACCCCTAACCCCAGCCATAGCATCCTCATATATCTGATTCCGCAGAGGATTGATGCCATTCATATTGGAGATAAATCCCCTGCTCTCTCTGTACCTGTCCACTAGATCTTCTGGAAGCTCTAAGCGATCTGAATCTGGATCTGCTTCGCCTAGACCAGCATCAGTCTTATCTGCATCTAAAAGGACGGAATAGAGAAACTGAAACACAAAATAAAGCTGCAGATCCGTCTTATCTCCCAGTCTCCTTATAAGCCGCTTCTCCCTTTCTGCCGATATCCCTGATAGCGCCTTTTAAAATATAAGATGTTATACTTTCCAAATCTATTTTAAAATTTTTTAAATGCATCCCCTCATCGGAGATGAGCCGCCTGAGAATCTCATTCAACTCAGCTTTATCATTATCCATCGATCTGATCTGCTCTTCTGCTACCCTTATAATCCTCTCTCCTTCAGAATCCACCTCTTTCACCTCATCCATAGCATTGATGAGGTTCCCGTGATGTCTTCTCACTGCAAGGAAAGAGAGGACCGGCAGGTAATCTGTCATCCCTCCATCTCTCTTCAACTGAATGCTCGATACAGCCTTTGATCCTGTCTCTGATTCAGTCTTTGATCCTGTCTCTGATCCTGCCTTTAACTCAGATTCAGCTATTAATTGATTCAGATATTCTTTTATTATTGCATATGTAAAAAATGCCGATAAGAGGCCATGACGGGTGGTCTCCTTGGATCGCATGGATCTCTTTTTTCTCTCATCCTCCTCTTGTATATATTCCTGAAAAAAGCGAGTGGCTTTTCCCAGGTCGTGGGTCACGCCCATGAGATATGCCACATCCTCCAAGATCTCCTTCTCCTGATGCCCCAAATTGAGGGCCCTCTCTCTGATCATACCTCTGCTCAATCGCCCTACCCGTCCGAGATGATCCACCAGGAGCTTGTCCGGATGAGACCTGAACTCAACCGCAGGCCAATGGATCACTGGCCCCGGCACGGTATCCCATTCCGGCTGGAGTAAGGCTCTAAGGTCTCAGTGGAGAAGATTATCTTTTATCTGGCTTTCCGTTCGCCTCGTGTGAGCCCTTGTCTGGGCTGATGAGCGTTTCATCGCAACATTTTTGCCCTCTTAAATCATCCTCCTCTCATGGGTGATCTCTCGTTATCTCAGTTCGAGGCAAAGATAATGTTCAGCTCGGAGGCCGATCTCTCCCGCTGGTCGGGAAATACATTACGCAGCGGCTTTGGTGCCCATCTCAGATCCCTGGTCTGCATCCATGGGGCTGAAGCGGGGGAAAGAGAGGCAGCAGCTTGCGAGAGCTGTCTGCTCCAAAGGTCATGTGTTTATGATTTCTTCTACAACAGCCGCCCTCCGGAAGGAGTGAAGGTGCTGCGAAAGCAAAGTGATATCCCCCGGCCATTCGTATTCGACCCACCGTTCTCTGGCCGGCATTCTGCTGGATCGACAAACGACTTCAGGTTCACCCTGATTGGGCGGGGCATGGAGTATCTCCCCTACTTTCTGCTCGCTCTGCGGAATCTGGGCGAGAGCGGAATGAGCCGGGGATACCGTCTGGGCTACGGCAAGTTCTGCATAGAGGCTGTAGATTGCATCGGCTACGGGGCCCGCAATGAGATCTTCTCCGGAGATACTGTCTACAACCGGGCGATCCCCATGAGCTATCAGGAGATGCTCAAAGCCTCTGCCGAGCACAGAGGAGATCTCACAGTGCGCTTTACGACTCCGGCACAGATCAAGGAAGGGGATAGATACACTGCTGCTCCCAGCTTTCGGGGGTTGATCTCCAGGCTGCTCTTCCGGGCCAATGCCCTGGCGGAGTTCTATGGATCGGGAATGCTCTATGACAACGAGCAGGTGCTATCCATCCTCGGCCACTGCCGGCAGGTGAGCATAGCCAGGGCCAATACCGAGGAGATCAGGACAAAGAGATACTTCCACAAGCAGAAGATGAAAAAGCAGAATCTTCCCCCATCCTTCGTCGGCGAGATAACCTATCGGGGAGAGTTCCCCCGGGAGGTCATGGCTCTTTTAGAGCTGGGCAGGCTCATCCATGTGGGGAAGATGGCAACCTTTGGGAATGGTATGTATGAGGTTGAGGTTTGATGCACAGAAGATTTTTTGTATGTGTTTAGCTGGCCAGTCTTATGGTCAGCATTTGGAGATAATTCAATTCTCACTGCCCCCATGCTGGATTATAATTAAAGCAGATCTATTCAGGCTATTTTTGTGGGTGCCGCAGGTTGATCTGCAGCCTTCTCTCGCTAATGACTGCATCTTCTCAAATCCGGGAAGGCCTGGATATATACGCCCTTATTGTTGATGTATTTATATTTATTTTAAAATTATTATTTTAAGCGAAGCCCGATGCTGAGCTGTCTCTGCTCTGGAAGGAATCCATAACGCATGAATCTGTTCCAGGGATTCATAGAGGCTATAGATATTGATTACAAATGCCCTTCGCCAGAGTTTAAATACCCCCTTGCATTCAATAGGCTGGCGAAATGACCCCTATTAAAAGGACCATCCAGGCGTAAGGTTTAAGCCAATTGGGCTCTTTTGAGGGGCTATTGCAAAGCTCATCCCGACGAAAAGGGAATTGAAACGCGCGACTCAAACAGGTCGTGCTTATGCTGGAAATTGCAAAGCTCATCCCGACGAAAAGGGAATTGAAACATGAATGCCATGGCTCGCTACTCCAGAAAGGATCTTTATTGCAAAGCTCATCCCGACGAAAAGGGAATTGAAACATATTCCGAATCCATTCAGTAACCTAAGAAGCATTGCAAAGCTCATCCCGACGAAAAGGGAATTGAAAACTAGAACCATGGCATCGCAGTTTCGGACTGTAGATATTGCAAAGCTCATCCCGACGAAAAGGGAATTGAAACTTGTACTGCGGACCGCGATCCACGCTCAGTACGGCATTGCAAAGCTCATCCCGACGAAAAGGGAATTGAAATTTACCGGCCTAAGATGATCCGCCGACAGGCTCCAATTGCAAAGCTCATCCCGACGAAAAGGGAATTGAAACTGGTTAATGTCCATTTATTTAGAAAAGGTGCAACCCGCGTGATTGCAAAGCTCATCCCGACGAAAAGGGAATTGAAAACATTGAAACATGCATTTGAAACACTATAGGTGAGAATTAATTGCAAAGCTCATCCCGACGAAAAGGGAATTGAAACGAAGTCCCTCGGATCTAGGTTCGTTACCAACTTCCTGTTATTGCAAAGCCATCCCGACGAAAAGGGGAATTGAAACATAGTGTTATAACAGTTAGCCTGGCGCTATTATGTTGCAAAGCACATCCCGACGAAAAGGGAATTGAAACATCTCACTTTATCACCTATCCGATATTTATATCTCTTCATTGCAAAGACATCCCGACGAAAAGGGAATTGAAACACACTGCGAATGCCATAATATTCATACCGAAATATATAAGATTGCAAAGCACATCCCGACGAAAAGGGAATTGAAACGGGAACCGCGGGGGCCATTAGATCTTTGGCTGAGAATGATTGCAAAGCACATCCCGACGAAAAGGGAATTGAAACTATTATTCGACGAGTGGCACTCCAGGTGGAAAGATGCGTGGATTGCAAAGCTCATCCCGACGAAAAGGGAATTGAAACTAGTATCCATCGAAATCACAATTATAGAAATAGCAGTATTGCAAAGCTCATCCCGACGAAAAGGGAATTGAAACTGCGGGATTCGGGATGTATTTCGTATTTTAGCATTGCAAAGCACATCCCGACGAAAAGGGAATTGAAACGCTATCGCCCCATTTGAAAATATCCAGATTAGATACATTGCAAAGCACATCCCGACGAAAAGGGAATTGAAACTATATTGGTGATAGACAGCTTTTGGGTCAATGGCCATTGCAAAGCACATCCCGACGAAAAGGGAATTGAAACGTTTTCTCATGCCTATTGCTCGAAGAGCATCGCGATATTGCAAAGCACATCCCGACGAAAAGGGAATTGAAACCTGGAACGATTGCCACACATGACGTTAAAGATATTATTGCAAAGCACATCCCGACGAAAAGGGAATTGAAACTAGTATCCATCGAAATCACAATTATAGAAATTTTCCATTGCAAAGCACATCCCGACGAAAAGGGAATTGAAACAGTAATGCACAAACCCAGCAGAGCTGCATTGACATCACGAAAAGGAATTGAAACTTTCAAGCGTGAGGCATACGAACTCATAGGAAGAAATTGCAAAGCACATCCCGACGAAAAGGGAATTGAAACCCTAAATTAAAATGTCTATCGTTCGTAAATGTCAACATTGCAAAGCACATCCCGACGAAAAGGGAATTGAAACTAAGAAGTTGCACCTGTTATGTCCATTGCACAATGAATTGCAAAGCACATCCCGACGAAAAGGGAATTGAAACTATTCTAGGATGCTGGCAGATTGGACACTGTATCTCTCCGAATTGCAAAGCACATCCCGACGAAAAGGGAATTGAAACTAACCATCTTATGTCATTTTATCTTTAAGTTCAAAGCTCATCCCGACGAAAAGGGAATTGAAACCGAGAGGCGTATATCGCGGAACACGACGATAAAAATATTGCAAAGCACATCCCGACGAAAAGGGAATTGAAACTTAGTCTCCTTATACCATCAATATTAACATTCATCATATTGCAAAGCACATCCCGACGAAAAGGGAATTGAAACTGTCGCTGACTACATCTTGGTCAAGCTCCATTAAGATTGCAAAGCACATCCCGACGAAAAGGAATTGAAACAGCCACCAGGAGGGAAGGCAGGGCCGGGGAGGGATTGCAAAGACATCCCGACGAAAAGGGAATTGAAACTTATGCCGGCTGGAGGCGACTGCTAAATGGCCGGGCATTGCAAAGCACATCCCGACGAAAAGGGAATTGAAACCTCTTGATCACTGCTTCGAAGTATTTGTACTCTGCAGTATTGCAAAGCACATCCCGACGAAAAGGGAATTGAAACTGTAGCAGCCCAGGTACCCCCAAGTTTCTAATGAGTCTGATTGCAAAGCACATCCCGACGAAAAGGGAATTGAAACGGTCGCAGTTTCAAGGGCCTGGTTCAATAGCCGGGCCGATTGCAAAGCACATCCCGACGAAAAGGGAATTGAAACATTTTATGCGCTTCCGACTGAGCATTAAACTTAGCATTGCAAAGCACATCCCGACGAAAAGGGAATTGAAACAATTGGAAAGATACTGGCATTAGGCTATCTCCACATTGTATTGCAAAGCACATCCCGACGAAAAGGGAATTGGAAACTTGGACAGGCGATGAGAGCTTGTTTCCGATCATGGTAATTGCAAAGCACATCCCGACGAAAAGGGAATTGAAACTTTAATGCTACTTATACGGAAGTAGAATATAAATAATTGCAAAGCACATCCCGACGAAAAGGGAATTGAAACGACTACATCCGATGGTTCAGGCAAGGTATGCCTAGGATTGCAAAGCACATCCCGACGAAAAGGGAATTGAAACATCAGGCAATTCGGGATGAATATGATATTACAGATTTCATTGCAAAGCACATCCCGACGAAAAGGGAATTGAAACGTTAACAACTGTGATGCGTGTGAACCCAACGATCCTGATTGCAAAGCACATCCCGACGAAAAGGGAATTGAAACTTCAATGTGTGCCGATGACGATATTAATATAAAAGAGGATTGCAAAGCACATCCCGACGAAAAGGGAATTGAAACTGTTGATAACATCTAGCATATGATGATACATTTCTTCGAATTGCAAAGCACATCCCGACGAAAAGGGAATTGAAACGAGGAGTTCCAAGTCGCCATTAACACAAATGTTACGGATAATTGCAAAGCACATCCCGACGAAAAAGGGAATTGAAACATTCCCGCCCACTCAAATACGCCTCAAGCGCTGCGATTGCAAAGCACATCCCGACGAAAAGGGAATTGAAACCAAAAATAGCCCCAAGCGCCACAACTCGACTGGTGCTATTGCAAAGCACATCCCGACGAAAAGGGAATTGAAACCTGAAGACCATCGACCAGGAGGATAAGTACTTCACAATTGCAAAGCACATCCCGACGAAAAGGGAATTGAAACTATAGTACTCTTTATTCTGGTGCCATACTTGGAGAAATTGCAAAGCACATCCCGACGAAAAGGGAATTGAAACACTGTATACCTCGATGCCAGAGGCATACAACGGCATAAATTGCAAAGCACATCCCGACGAAAAGGGAATTGAAACGATTGGAACTTCAAATTGTAATCTGTAATTATATATTGCAAAGCACATCCCGACGAAAAGGGAATTGAAACCACACGCCGATTTCAGCTGAGTCCCCATTTGGGTAGTGAATTGCAAAGCACATCCCGACGAAAAGGGAATTGAAACGCTCCATTGAAGCCTCAGCTATCTTCCTTGAAGTTTTATTGCAAAGCACATCCCGACGAAAAGGGAATTGAAACAGCTTTAGACGCTGGAGTCGAGACGCGCTCATGGCATTGCAAAGCACATCCCGACGAAAGGAATTGACAACCCGTTGATATCCACTTCAGCCCGGGAATTGAAACCGAATACAGCTCCTGTCTGAGGCGGTTTCGTATTGCAAAGCACATCCCGACGAAAAGGGAATTGAAACGGTGGAGCCGTCAGGGCTATGCTGGATTTTTACGTCTATTGCAAAGCACATCCCGACGAAAAGGGAATTGAAACGGAAGTGGCCATAATGTCAATGGATATCGAAATTATAAATTGCAAAGCACATCCCGACGAAAAGGGAATTGAAACGGAGACAAGTCCGGTACTGGTGGCTGCGCCTAACCCAATTGCAAAGCACATCCCGACGAAAAGGGAATTGAAACGGCCTCCAGATGATATGATCAGGAGCATTGAGGAGATTGCAAAGCACATCCCGACGAAAAGGGAATTGAAACGACCCTCCCGGATGCTGATAGGCGCCTCTCTGGATATTGCAAAGCACATCCCGACGAAAAGGGAATTGAAACCATGATTACATATGCTCCGGTTGATGAAACTACGGATAATTGCAAAGCACATCCCGACGAAAAGGGAATTGAAACTCTAATCCTAGATTTTACACTATTTATCTTGATAGTCTTATTGCAAAGCACATCCCGACGAAAAGGGAATTGAAACCTTGTCCATTCTGTTATATTGCTGTGTCTATTTCCAAGGATTGCAAAGCACATCCCGACGAAAAGGGAATTGAAACGGAAAGATGTACGGCGTGGTGGTATCCTGGCTGAAATTGCAAAGCACATCCCGACGAAAAGGGAATTGAAACGATCACGACAATGGCTACATATCCCACGAACCACATTATTGCAAAGCACATCCCGACGAAAAGGGAATTGGTACGTGTTTAGCTCTCACATGGTTCTTAATATTTTCCCACCACGCCGAAATAAATTAGACCGGAAAAATTAAGTAATATTATGTCAATAATCTTTAATTGAGAGTATGGACCAATCAGAGATCATCCGTCAACTTCAAGCTCAAAATGAGCAATTAAGGCTTGAGAATGAATTTCTCAAAGCCAGGATCCGTGAGCTGGAAGCCCGTTTAGCTCAATATGAAAATGCCCATACTCCGCCAAGCCTGCGACGTGGCCGCAATCGCAAAAAGGATAAGACCAACAAGGAAAGCCGGAGCCAAAAGTCGGGCGGTAACCAGACCCTCAGCTATCCCGGATAGCCAGGTTGAGGTTACAGCCGATCGATGCCCGGATTGCGGAGCAAAGCTTGCCCTTCCTTTTCGATTTGAGTCTAAGATTATCGAGGAAATTCCTGAACCACAGCCTGTCACAGTCACTGAATACAAAATAGCCCATTACGTTTGTCCATGTTGTCGGAAGGAGGTCGTTGCATCCGATCCAAATTGCCCACATGAAGGCAAATTCGGAAACAACGTTATTGCGCAGGCGACGCTTATGAGATACGCGGATAGGTTGCCTCACAGAAAGATTCAGGATGCTCTGAAGAGAATGCATGGCCTGGTATTAAGCCCTGCTACGATATTTGATCTGACTCGTCGCGCTGGGGAAGCAGTTAGGCCGGAATACGATGCCATCTTGGAAAGGATTCGTGGTGCTCCGATTCTTTACATAGATGAGACGGGGATTCATGTTCAGGGAGAAAAGCACTGGATCTGGGCGTTTACTACTCCGTTTGAGACCTTTTTTGTCATTCGAAAGAGTCGAGGAACGAATGTCCTGATAGAAGTCCTTACGCGGAAGTTCAAGGGGATAATTGTATGTGACGGATGGAAACCTTATGCTAGATTCACAAAAGGTTGCAGCGATGTTGGCTGACAACATGGGGACAGAGAGGATTGGATTGCCTCCAAATGCTAACCATAAGGCTGGCCAGCTAAACACGTACGGGAATTGAAACCTCTCCATCCCGAGGGTAACAAATGCCGCCAATTGTATTGCAAAGCACATCCCGACGAAAAGGGAATTGAAACTATTTGTAATGTTGATGTTACTTCAGAGTTTACCTGTGAATTGCAAAGCACATCCCGACGAAAAGGAATTGAAGACGAGTCTTAGCCCACGATTGCAAAGCACATCCCGACGAAAAGGGAATTGAAACTGCACTTGCAGGCCTGGAACCCCGCGCGTCTATGCGATTGCAAAGCACATCCCGACGAAAAGGGAATTGAAACAGGTCCAACATATTTTGAACTGTATCCGCATTTAGCATTGCAAAGCACATCCCGACGAAAAGGGAATTGAAACTCGTCTACAAGTTGGCGACCTGGCGTCTGGCAAAGTCATTGCAAAGCACATCCCGACGAAAAGGGAATTGAAACTAGACCCAACAATTGCCGCGATGTGACAGATTGTATTATTATTGCAAAGCACATCCCGACGAAAAGGAATTGAAACATTTCCCGTCGAAATTGGCCCAGCGTTCACGAACTACATTGCAAAGCACATCCCGACGAAAAGGAATTGAAACCAAATCTGGAGTTATCTTGTCAACAAGCTTACGCTCCTATTGCAAAGCACATCCCGACGAAAAGGGAATTGAAACTGCGTTGTTCCTTTCGCAGAATGTTTATGTGCACCACCTAATTGCAAAGCACATCCCGACGAAAAGGGAATTGAAACTTTTTTCCAGTGGCATACAAATGAAACCAACTCTGGTGATTGCAAAGCACATCCCGACGAAAAGGGAATTGAAACATGAATTGGCGTTCCCGAAGACACGCCAACTATCAAGTCAATTGCAAAGCACATCCCGACGAAAAGGGAATTGAAACGCGAATATTTTTGATGTATCCAGTTTTCAAGTTTATATTGCAAAGCACATCCCGACGAAAAGGGAATTGGAAACTTTTTTCCAGTGGCATACAAATGAAACCAACTCTGGTGATTGCAAAGCACATCCCGACGAAAAGGGAATTGAAACATGAATTGGCGTTCCCGAAGACACGCCAACTATCAAGTCAATTGCAAAGCACATCCCGACGAAAAGGGAATTGAAACTGGATGATCCGCCATTGTCCTTGAACCCTTGGAATTGACCGATTGCAAAGCACATCCCGACGAAAAGGGAATTGAAACAGAAATATCCAATCGGCAGGATAAAGAGAGACTCTATTGCAAAGCACATCCCGACGAAAAGGGAATTGAAACAGATGGTCTGAAGGCTGATCACGCAAACCTCTTGGTACCATTGCAAAGCACATCCCGACGAAAAGGGAATTGAAACACCTGCTTGCCGCAGACGTCTTCCGTATCTACAAGAATTGCAAAGCACATCCCGACGAAAAGGGAATTGAAACGAGGATCCAAAGGCTATACGGATGTTGCCCAGGTGCTCGATTGCAAAGCACATCCCGACGAAAAGGGAATTGAAACTTGTAAGGATCCTTGGTAATGCTTACGATTTTGTTGAATTGCAAAGCACATCCCGACGAAAAGGGAATTGAAACGGCCCGACCTCATAGCCCATATACAGGCCAAAACAGGATTGCAAAGCACATCCCGACGAAAAGGGAATTGAAACGTGACGTGTTCAAGATCGCCCTGCCGAACGTGATCAGGATTGCAAAGCACATCCCGACGAAAAGGGAATTGAAACCTTCGAGCTGGCTTGGCGACAAGCCGCTCAATTGCTGAAATTGCAAAGCACATCCCGACGAAAAGGGAATTGAAACTTTCTTACTCACCTCATAGATGATCTTTAGATCTTAAACATTGCAAAGCACATCCCGACGAAAAGGGAATTGAAACTGGCAACTTCTGTGGCTTGTTTGATGAGCACCGCCGTTCCGGATTGCAAAGCACATCCCGACGAAAAGGGAATTGAAACGCCCGTATGGCTATTATCCCGGATACGGCAATATTATCTATTGCAAAGCACATCCCGACGAAAAGGGAATTGAAACGATGACTCCGGGACAGACATGATAACCAAAGGGGTGAATTGCAAAGCACATCCCGACGAAAAGGGAATTGAAACTATGAGTTGAAGAACGATAAAAGTTAATGCGGTTATCATTGCAAAGCACATCCCGACGAAAAGGGAATTGAAACTCTTCTGCAAGCAGATGCGCTTACCCTTTCCGAAGCTAATTGCAAAGCACATCCCGACGAAAAGGGAATTGAAACTTCACGTCGAGGTCGCATACGACACCGACACCAGGATTGCAAAGCACATCCCGACGAAAAGGGAATTGAAACCCGTGGAGAGTGGAGGATATGCCTCGGAAGAGGCAATTGCAAAGCACATCCCGACGAAAAGGGAATTGAAACTCAGTTGTATAAGACCGTACAAAGTTCTTTACTTCAACATTGCAAAGCACATCCCGACGAAAAGGGAATTGAAACAGGTACCACGAGGGGATGATGGGCGGTATCTATGGCATTGCAAAGCTCATCCCGACGAAAAGGGAATTGAAACTTTGGCTGTTAATAATGGCGTTCACTTTTGGTTTTGTATTGCAAAGCACATCCCGACGAAAAGGGAATTGAAACATCGTTCCAAGCCTGGAGGTTTTGCCCGCGCCGGCCAGATTGCAAAGCACATCCCGACGAAAAGGGAATTGGGAAAATAGGCGTGCTGTAGCGCGCCGGCTCGATGATTGCAAAGCACATCCCGACGAAAAGGGAATTGAAACTAATATCCCAGATGGAGGACCAGTAATGAGTGTACCATTGCAAAGCTCATCCCGACGAAAAGGGAATTGAAACGGATTCAAGGCGATATGAATCACGGGATCGATGCCATAATTGCAAAGCACATCCCGACGAAAAGGGAATTGAAACAACACAGCAACAATCCACAGCCGGACACTTATTCAGGAGAATTGCAAAGCACATCCCGACGAAAAGGGAATTGAAACAGATCTTCTTATCCTCCCTGGCTAATCTGGATCTCAACATTGCAAAGCACATCCCGACGAAAAGGGGATTGAAGCACCGGGAGGGGGATGAGCACAGACAACCGAATTATTCTAACTGCGCCTCAAGTCAAGGCCAAATTCTGAGCTATAATCGGCATCAACAATCTTTATCTTTCTATCATCATCTTCGTGGGCCTGTCCTTTATTCTTTAATCGCATAAACTGGCTCCATCGAATTGAAACAAGCATCTGGCTTGCCTCTAATGGGCTGTCTTCAAGAGCTTTGTCGTATTCGCTCGATAGACATGCAGGTAATACTTCAACACTATCAAACGCTCGATAAAACTCATCCTCTAGCCCTTCATCTGAATTGAAGGCACGAAGATTAAGCAGAACGCCTTCCCAAAACTCATTATACGTATCCTGGTATTCATTATTCCAATCTTCTGCAATTTCGCCTTGATAGATTTCATCAAGCCAATCGGACAGTTTGGCTTCGTCGATAAGCATACCGTTATTTTTTTCCAGAACTTTCAATGATGCTTGTACCAATGCTTCATCATAGATCATCTGACCATCTGCAGGCTCTCGGAAGACATAAACCGGCGAGAACGATTTCAATCTCCGTCGATTCACCCGTCCAAAACGTTGCAGCAATGCCTCTAGCGGAGCAGGATCCGTATAAATCACATCTAAGTCGATATCCAGGCTGACCTCGACGACCTGTGTTGCTATCAGTAAAATCGCTTCTCTTTGGCTAGAATTCGATCCAGTAGCCTGGCGCACTTTTGTCTCCTTGTCCAGCCGATCCTTCCCATTGAAACGACCATGAAGCAGGACGATCTCAACTTCAGAACCTGATTTCTTTAGTATATTATTAAGCTCGGTATATGCGTCCTGCGCTCTCCTAACCGTATTGCAGCATACCAATATGGATTGTTCTTCTTGGATAGACTTGGCGATTTCATTTAATATCCCTGGACTTAGCAGATCACCATCCCTCAGTACGAGTCTATGGCGCTGAAATCTAGCATATAAGTCCGCCGATGCATGGCTCATGGAACATTCTCCCAGGGCATCCTCCAAACGATTGCGCAATAGGCTTGGCAGAGTTGCGGACATTACTAAAAATCTGGCACCAAAATTTTCTCTGAGATATTTTACAGTGGCGAGGATCAATGCCAATCGCTTAGCTTCATAGGCATGAACTTCATCTAAGATGAATACTGCATTAAAACAATCTGAGAGCAATGATTCATATCCCTTTAGGCAATAAGGCCCTTTCAGAATCTGGTAAGGGCTTAGAACACGAACCGGGTAATAATTTAGACGGGCTAAATTGTTGAGCCATTTTGCAGAACGTGCGGCTTTTTCGGGAGATTTATCTTCAAGCATTCTCCTGTAGTATGCTAATGTACTTCTGCTGTGCTCCAGGCCAACTTGACCAGGGAATACACCATTTTTTGAATTATTCAAACGATCATACATGGCATTCATGCTGGCCTGAAAGGGCAAGGTGTAATAAAGACGGGGAACCGGTTGTCCATTCTCAGCTTGAGCTACTGCCCAAAGCAATGATGCTTCTGTCTTGCCGCTACCTGTAGGCGCCATCAGTATTGCCGATCCATGGCATTTCATACAATCTGTTTGATGAGAATAGGGACTGTAAGACGCTCCTGCTGCAGAGCTCCACAGCTCTAGCAATTTATCGGGTCCAGCCAGGTTTGATGAAGGCAATTCTCCTGTGTGAGCAGATGCGAGATGGTCAGAAGATATGATATACCCTCTCAATGCAATCGTGCTTATGAAAACAGGCTGCTCCCCTCTTCGATCGATGTTTCTGATCCAACGCTGATATGTATTTAGCCATTTTCGGATGCTTGCTGGACCCTGACTTTTTATGATGCCAATTGCCTCAGACTGAGGCGGCAAAGCAATAGCTTTTATTCCTCTTTTATTGAGATTTAGATCATCGATCCAAGTCTGCTGGCATTTTATCAGCCAATCCCACATCCCGATTAATGTAGCATCATCAATTTCTGCAACCATATTAGCCAAAAAATTGTTATAAGGATCGCTCCTTTCGCTGTATGCAAATTGAATCTCCTTTGCATCTTTATGATGTGAAACAATGGCCGCTGCCACCCAAATGCGTTCTTCATCAGTTAACCCTTCAGCTATCCATTCAAGAAACATTAGCGACAGCACTTCATGCCGATGAGGCCAACGCTTGCCACCTCGCAGCATTTCCTGAAAACCCTTTGCAGCCTTGCCAAAGTCGTGAAGAAAACCCGCCCAGAAAAGACAGTTCCAGAGATCTGGAAAGCCAATTTGCTCTGGCAAATTTGGGCGCAAATAAATTGTCTCTGATAATCTCTCCAGCAGGCTCCAAGTATGTTGGGTCAGAAGCTCTGGCTTTTCATCCCGCCCCTTCAATGCACTCTTTGCCCAGATGTCACTCATTCCATCAGGCCAAACTCGGCTGATCATCATATTCTCCAACAAAATTATGGAACCACAATCCAAGATGAGCATTTTCTATTTGTGGCGAAGTGGGATCGATCAAGAAATTGTTATACTCTGGATGATCTTCGTATCGAATAAATTCCGTATTATTTATACGGCGGTTGAGTATCACGTACCTTGCAAAGGTTGGCTGCCTGCCGTTTGCATAGTCGAGATATCGAGGCATTAATGCCACGTACCCTCGCCCCATCCTGAGCATCATCTTGTAGGGCGCAAGAGTGTGTTCAAAATAGGCTCTCTCCGCCTTTTCCAGTTCTAATACGCTAACGCTGGTATACGAAAATAAATCCTGCGATCGTCCTAAAACCACTGGATAGAATGGGCTTTTAAAAGCGCATTGCCATTCAGGTTTATTTAAGTATAACACCAATTTGGGCTTGAAAAGCATACTTCGCTTAAAAGGATTGACTGTACCCGCCAGAACCTTTGGAGTCTTCGTTCCAGGAAGGTTTCCAGTGGACGGCGCCAGTACGTGAATATGTTCAACATCATCAAACGAGCCTTTATGCGAAAAATGATAGGCAAACTCTATCCCATTTGGCTCGATCCACTCGCCCATTGCACTGCATATAAGCCCATAAATGGTTGCAGGTGGTGGCATTTCGAAAGTAGGATGGATGCCCTGCATGAAATGAGGGTAGCGGAAAGATGTCGTCAATCCTTCCGCTACTATCTTTAATACCTTCATCTGAGACCCTCATTCTAACCAGACTGAGTTTTCTGGTTTTTTCATTTCTGCAATCAAGTTTTTAAAGGCTTCACGCGGATGGCCCAGTTTTATCTCCTTTCCATTTTCAGTTTTAGCCTCTGTAGTTTTTGCGAAAGCCTCGATCTTATTTCGTTCCTCCTCAGAATATCCACGAACCCATCCTATAAAAATATCCGATACTATTTCATCATTGAAGATTTGCAATGATTCTTTTAGCGCCTCAAAATTAACCTCAGGCCGTCCCTTATTCTCACCAATCACATGGCTGAAGATATGGTTGCCGCCCTTTGTTACTGCAAGAATTACTACAACGGGGGAAACATCAGTATAATGAATAGATAGCTTCGCTCCACCCTCTATCTTAGCCATCCCTTCAAATAGCGATGTTATGCGCTGTAGACGTTGATCTTTTGGCAGGCGGTAAGCCTTTTCATCCTCAAGGAGCTCTAAATTTTCTGTTTTTGCCTGATCAATTCTGACATCATCAAGATTTCTGAATCCCGTCTTTTTTTTATACCAGAAAGTGCCGCTCGACTTAAGGCTCAAAGAGAATAATCCTTGAAGAGTAGTGCGGTAAAATTGATGCTCATGCGGCACTGGATCGCCATCTTGTCTGGACATGACACCAAAGTCATTAGTGGGGCGCACTGGAGCTATTGATACGAGCGTGCTCACACGAAAAGGCGAAGTGCGGGTAATTGTATCTGTTGTTTCTGTCTCGCCCATTCTTGAAGAGTCAGCTTCCCTTTTTGCTTTTGCAGATTCGCGTTTAGAGGGTGCTCGCATATATCCAAAGAGATCATCATCCCACCACTTGATTGGATTAGCATCTGTGTATGCGATTTTTTCCTCTCGATAAACTGGAGCCGATTTCCAGCCAAAATCACTTTGTTGGAGTGTCTGCCTTAACCAATAGCGGAATGCTTGAGCGGAAATGTAAGGATAGAAGCCCTCATTGGTTCGAATCACTTTGACGCCAGTACTATTATCATAACGCTCTCCTTCAATGGCTCCGAGGTTATTTAATGCAGATGCATTCGCATCGATTAGGAATAATCCTGTCACGTAGGTCATAATTTAGCTCTCCTTATTCTGACGCATTATCGTTTTTGTCTTCTTCAGACATTTCTCCGACATTCTTTTCGATCCATTTTAGATCGTAGAGGCGTTCAATCATGCGAATGAGAACTAGATCGCGTGCAAGGCGCCAATCAGATCGACCATTATCATCCAGATCCTCGAACACCTCCACAAAAGGATCGAATCCGATAATTGGAGGTTTGCCCTTTTTGAGTCTATATCGATTTACACGAATCAAAGCATTGCGAATAACGTCATAGCGACTCTGCTCACCATAGAATGTCGAGAAAAATTTTTTATCATTCTCTTCATTTATATAATCAGCTAACTGATCGCCAATTTCACGAATACGATTAATTCGGCTTTCTTTCAAATGCATCACCTTCTTCAAGAAAAGCTCAGTGAGTTTCCATGATACAAGACTTGCATCATCCTTGAGTGAGTAAGCTCGTCTGGGATCATCGCTCGATGCATTTCTGGTTGGTATGCGCAGAAAATAGCTGCGCACAAACCTGGGTGCTTCTTGCGGCAACCGGAAAAGATCCTCATAAATATAATTGCGACGACGTAATGTATCTTCTTTCTGCATCTCCCCTTTCTCTTTTTTGCCTTTCTTTGGGCGGGCAAGTTGCCAGGCGCGTTTTGCTACATTATCCCACTCAGACTTGTATTCTCGACTTTTAATAGACCATAAAAAATCTAATATATCCATGGGCAAATGATAGATCTCAAGTGGTGGATTGCGTGCATCAAGGGGATTGGATTGACCGAAATTGCTGAAGTGGTATGCGGTCAAAGATGCAGGATTATGTTCTTTTTCAGCATTGTAGCGCTCCTCATCTGCAAGTAGCAATGTCTCTATCAGAATGGTTTTGGCGGGACCTGCCTCGGGAAGCTTGCTTTCATTTTGCTCATGTGCTAAAGTTAGTGCCTTCCGATTTCTCTTGAGAAATTCTCTAGCAAAAAGTTCAATTATCTCGGAATTATCAGAATGAACTGCCAGAAGCTTGCCACCACATTTGGCGCAGCCCAGTGGCATGGCCTGAATGCACAAAAGAGCCTTGCCCGATATAGGTAAGCCCGAATCTCCATCAGAGAAAAAATTGATCTGACCTTCTCCCAAGACAAGAGGCAAATGCTGCCGGAATACCCTTCCAGGGGGATACCCTTCTTTGTCGCTCAATGCTAGTCCAATTGTTGGCTCTCCAGTAAACACACAACGTTCTTCTGAATTTGTTTCACCTCGAAAGCTTCTTGTGACAAGTTTGGCGTATTCAGATCTTTTTTCAGGGTTCTTTTCGAATGCGGGTTGAGTGAAACCAGAGTTGGGAAATGCTACAGTCAAAAATGATTTCATTGGATTGATAATATATTCTTTTGATATAAAGTCAGCCATCTTGTCGAAGTCGGCTTCATTGAGATCGGAGATCTCCCTATTGTGATTTAATGGAGTCTGGCAGAATGCCAAGATGGTAGCAGCTCCAACATCGAATAATGGGTGCCCAGTATACTTTAGCATCTTACACACCATATTACTACTTTATTATTCTTGCATGACTAACAATTTTGTTTTCAGCTTGCTCATGAAACCAAATAAAACTTTCCCCTTGTCCGCCGAAAGTAATATCCCCTATGAAACCAATATTTCTTCAAATGTCGCGCATCATCCTCTCCGACCGGGGCACCTTCCTGGGCAAATCCAGCGAGCAGTTTCGCATCACCAGAAGGGATCTGCCCGATGTGCTCGTTCCTGCCAGAGGGGTAGAGCAGATACTGGTCCTGGGCAGTGGCATCTCCGTCTCCTCCGATGCCATTCAGATGGCGGACGATCTGGGGGTTGAGGTGGTCTTCGCCAGCTACTACGGCAAGCCCCTGGCCAGGCTCATTCCCGCCAGCTTAGGGGGCACAGTGAGGACCAGAAGGGAGCAGTACTATGCCTACAACGACTCTCGCGGAACCGATCTGGCCTGTTCCTTCGTCCGGGGGAAACTGAAGAATCAGGCCTCCCTCCTGAAATCATTCGCGAAAAAATGGAAAGGCCAAAAGGAGGACTTATGGCGAGAATTTCGCGCGAACTCAAGCCGGATCGAGGAGCTGATCCCCAGGCTGGATCTCATAAAAGGGCAGGTGGAGCTTGTCCGGGGAGAGATCATGGGGGTGGAGGGAATGGGAGCAGAGATCTACTGGAGGACCTGGGCCCGGCTGATCCCGGACGACTGGGGATTCCCCGGCCGGGACTACCCTGCAGCCAGGGATCAGATCAACTCTCTCCTGAACTTCGGCTACTACGTTCTGGAGCAGGAGGTCTGGGCAGCAACCCTTTATGCGGGCCTGGACCCCTATGCCGGCTTTCTACATGCCGACCGGCCGGGCAAGGAGAAGCTGGTCTACGATATGATGGAGGAGTTCAGGCCTTTAGTGGTGGACAGAGTGGTGGTGAGCCTGGCTAAAGAGATGCGGCCCGGCCACTTCCAGGACGACTGTCGCATGACCAAGGATGGCATAAAGATCGCCTCATCGGCATTCTACGGCCGGCTTGATGAGAGCATAACCTATCGGGAGAAGAGGCAGATCTTAAGAAACATCATCCGCTCTCAGGCATCAGCAGCAGCAACATTCCTCCGCGGGGAGAGACCATGCTACGAGCCATTCACCCCTCGATGGTGATTGAGATTGAGGTGATTCTCGGAGGGAGCGGGTGGACACCATAATCATCTACGATATCAGTGAGAACAGCCTGAGGACCCGTGTGGCCAAGGTGCTGCTGGACTACGGCTGCATCCGCATCCAGAAGAGCGCCTTCTGGGGCGTTCTGAATCACAACACCCAAGATAAGCTCCGCCTGCGCCTGGAGAGGATGATGCAGGGAAAAGAGGGAAACATCCAGTTCTATCCGATGTGCAGAAAATGCTTCTCCCTGAAAGAGAGCATCGGCGAGATCTATGAGGTTAAGGAGGAGGACGTCTCCGTCTTCTAGATGAGAGATGATCACAGTAAGCGATGTCAAGCAGTACCTTTACTGCCCAAAGATAATCTACTTCGACCACATCCTTCACATTACCAAGCCTGCTGATGAGAAGCTGAAAACAGGTAAGGATAAGCATGATTCAATCACCGCCAGGGAGAAACGGCGCAAGGGGGCGATCTTCTATGATCCGGAGCTGGACGGTGCAGAGAAGATGTTCCGGGTGGAACTGGAGAGCAGTACCCTCGGATTAAGGGGAGTTTTAGACTACCTGGTGAGAACTGATCGAGAGTTCATACCTGTGGACTACAAGTTTGGCCACTCTCATAAAGGAAGCGTCCAGCTAAACCACAAGTATCAGCTCGCTGCTTATGCTCTCCTGGTGGAGGAGAGCTTCAAGACTGTAGTCCGGCGGGGTTTCATCCATTACAGCAGGGATCCTATCAATGTGCGGATTGACTTAGATGACGAGATCCGCAGGCGCACTCTGAAGGTCATCAGGGAGATAGCTCAGATAATCGAGGATGAGATTGAGCCCGCGGGAACGAGGAATTCTTCCCGATGCATAGATTGCGAATATAGAAAGTATTGCATCGGACACATCTCGCCCAGACCAAATCCGGAGAAATAATAAATTGATCTAGTATATTATTGGAGGGCATATGTATTTCTTTTCCGAAGAAGAGCGGAAATATCTCTTAAAAAAGCTCATCCCGAGCTCTCGGGAGAGTGGAATAGCAGAGGAACTCCGGGGCTGGAACTGGCATTGCTCTGAGCTATCGCCGCCACATGATATACTCCTGCCTGTCTGGGAGATCTCGGACAGATACTGCGAGACCGGTCGGGA
This sequence comes from Methanothrix sp., assembly GCF_016706325.1. Classification (NCBI taxonomy): domain Archaea; kingdom Methanobacteriati; phylum Methanobacteriota; class Methanomicrobia; order Methanotrichales; family Methanotrichaceae; genus Methanothrix; species Methanothrix sp. Next base: position 376,061 of record NZ_JADJJX010000002.1, read on the forward strand.
CACCTATCTGAGGCATGTGCAGAAGGTCAGCGTCCCGGCGAGTGAGGAGATGGTGGCAGGACGCATCTATCATCAGGCCATGGCTGAGCTTTATCCCACTGCCAAGAGGCTCATCTATAAGGAAGGCATGAATATCTGTGCTCAGCTTTCCGATATCCTGATGGGGCGCCTCGATGATGCCTTAGTCGAGGCTGCAGAACAGCTCTCACAGGCAAAATGCTCTTCATATGAAAATATCGGCAAGAGCGTCAGCGATAACCTGAGAAAGCTCTGGTCATTCGAGGTGAGCAGAATTGTCTCCTCCATCTTTTCTTACCTCTCCAAGTACAAGTATCTGAGCGATGATTCTCTGATCAATCACGCTCTGCCTTTTGTGGTGGAGCATAAGCTGGATGGCAAGTATCTGGGCCTGAGCCGTAACCTCTCTGCTGATGCCATAAATATGGGCGGGATGCTGATATGCGACCTCAAGACCGGGCAGCAGAGAGATTTTCACCGCCTTTCTGCCACCGGCTATGCTCTGGTCTATGAGAGCCTTTATGAGGTTCCCATCAACATCGGCTGCACAGTCTATCTGAGCTTCCCCAAAAATCATCCGACTCCCCATATCGAGAGGGATTTCTTCATCATCAGCGATGAGGTCCGTCAGTGGTTCATTGAGGAAAGGGACAGCAAACAAGACCTTATATTTTATGAGCGCGATCCTGGAAGGTGCCCAAATCCAGGAAGCTGCAGGTACAGAGAATTCTGCTTTCAGCAATAGACAAAGCCGATGTGGCTCTCGGATCGGGCAATAAGTAATAAGTCAGCCTGCTCTACTGTTGGCCCTGGCAGTTATGGGTGAAACCCGAGGGCCGCTGCCCATCTCGCCTTTGTGCCTTCAAAAAAAAGAATCATGCTGTTTTGTGGTGAAACCGGAATGCTTGAGCCTCATCACAATGACACCAGGCACAAAGGGAGATTCTCGCAGAAAAGGACCAAAGAATATTAATCCGGATATACAGACTTACACACCCGGAAGTCTATCACCACATTATGCATGTGCGGGGCATAGCTTCTCACCATATTGCAGTAGAGCACCTCCGCTCTTGCTCCCTGCCTCTCCGCCGCCTCCCTGATCAGCAATTCATCCCGGCGAAGATCCTCCTCCGGCGCGATGCAGTAGTAATGGACTGTTCCACCATCCTTCGCCGCCCCAATGGCCGTAGGAAGGAAGAGGGATGCACTATGGGGAAGGTTCATGATCACATGGTCGGCAGCATTCTGGTATTGCAGTGCAATCTCATTTGCATCCCCTTCCAAGATATCGATGTTCTCGATCTTATTCAGGCGGGCATTCTCCTGCAGATATCTGATGGCGACGGGATTCTTGTCCACAGCCACCACCCACCGGCACCTTCTGGCCAGGAGCAGGGCAAAGGGCCCCACCCCGGCGAACATATCCAGCACCATATCGTCCGGCCCGACCAGCCCTGCTACTCTCAACCTCTCCGTTCCCAGGCGGGGGGTGAAGTAGGCCCCCTCCAGGTCGATCCGGTAGCGCATCCCGTGCTCCTTATGGATGGTGGTGGTCCTCTCCTCTCCTGCCACATGCCTGAAGCGGCGGGTGCGATACTCCCCCTCCACATCAGAGAGCGGGGCAATCACCGTCTTGATGCTCTTGTTGCAGGCCATGATGGCCTGAGCCACCCTCTCCCCCTCCGCCTCTGCCCTCTCATGCCCTGCATCCTCTCCTGTATCCTCTCCTCCATCCTCTCCCCCATCCTCTCCTCCATCCTCTCTTGCATCCTCTCCCCCACCCCCTATCAGGGCTATATCGCCCACGATCTCAAAGCTGGGCCGGAAGCCCAGAATATCCTCCGGCTTGAGGATGGGCTCTTCGCTCTCGAAATTCAGCCTGATGATCTCAAAGTCCGCAATCTCTCTCAGCCTCGAGATGGAGGGGCTGGATGCCTCCAGAATGGGCAGATAGACAGAGGATCCGTCCGAGATTATCTTCCGGCTGCGATCAAAGGCCCCCGCCTCCACCAAAGCCCGCCTGAATCGCTCGCCGTGCTCCCGCCCAACCCTTATTCCCGGGGATTCGCCTGCCATCAGAGTGAGCAATTGATCTCTTATCTTGTTATCTTCTCGAAGCAGTCCAGGCATACCACCTTTCCATTGACCGTCCGGCCGCAGACCTCCATGAACCCCTCATGGCAGATCTGACACTGCAGAGAGGGATGAATCTGCGCCTTTCTGGGAGGCGGAATCTGCACTGTGCTCACTGTGAGCAGCTCCTCGTCCGGTGATTTTATGATCCTCTCTATCTCCTGGGCCCTCATGCTCTCAAACTCTCTTTTCTCCTCCGGGGAGAGCTCCCCTTTGAAGTACCGCTCTCTGATCCCATCCATGCCATCGGACAGATCCCCCCTGAAGTAAATTCTCATCGCCCGGCCATCATCTCTGGAGAAGAAGGTGAAGACCTGCTTTCCGTGATCCTTGAAGATCAGATTTCCCTTGCCTGCAGTACACCCTAAAATCTCCTGCACAGCATCAACACTGCAGGATCTGTTCTCAGCTATGCACACCAGCTCCTCATCCTCTGACCGGGGATAGTGCTCACGAATGTACTTTGCCACTCTATAGCCTATGGCCAGTCCCGGACATAGATGCCCGTGGAACTCAACTGCCTGCTTCAAGTCGTCGTCCATAACTCCTCTATATTCATATCTTGATCTCGATCCTCGATCTGGCCGGGGCCAGCTCCAGTGAGCCTCCTCCTTCTCCGGGATCGAGCCTCTCGCTGGCGCTCTCTATCAGAGTCTGGGTGTAGGGATGACTAGCACTGATGAGGATCTCATCTGTAGCCCCTTCCTCCACAATCCTCCCCTTCAGCAGCACCACAATGCGGTCGCTCACCTTCCTGGCCACGGCAATATCATGGGTGACCAGCAGAATGCCAAGCCCCATCCTCTCCTGCAGATTCAAGAGGAGCTTGAGGATCTTGGCCTGGACGCTCGGATCGAGGGCCGAGGTGGGCTCATCTGCAATCAGGAGCTTGGGCCTGAGGGCCAGGGCCCTGGCTATTGCCACCCTCTGCACCTCTCCCCCGCTGAGCTGATGGGGATACTTGGCCAGGAATCTATCGTTTACTGGAAGCTCCGCCTGCCTCAAGACCTGCTTTGCCCTGGCCACCCTCTCCTCCGGGCTCCCCCTCTGCATCACATTCAAGGGCTCGAGGACAGCATCCAGAACAGTCATCCTGTGGCTCACAGACTCCTTGGGATTCTGAAATATCATCTGCACCCGGCTGTAGAAGGAAGCATCCCTCTTCCCCACCCTCTCTCCCTCCAGGAAGATCTCACCTGATCCCTCCTGACAGAGGCCCATGATGGCCTTGGAGAGGGTGGTCTTTCCCGAGCCGCTCTCCCCCACCACAGCCAGAGTCTCTCCCTCATACAGAGTGAGATCCACCCCGGATAGAGCAGGGTAGCTGCCAAAGGAGACGCTGAGCTCTCTGACCTCGAGCAGGGGCACAATCCCTCCCCGGTGGCAGGCGACAAGCCTTCCTCTCACCTCTTCCAGCAGCGGCACCTCGGTCTTGCAGATCTCTATGCGCTGAGTGCAGCGATCATGAAATGGACAGCCTGCCAGTCCATGTCTCATCATTCCCGGAATGCCCTGCAGATCTTTGGCCCGGCAAATGGCAGGATAGGAGCGCACAAGGCCGCGGGTGTAGGGGTGAGCGGGACTTCCCAGGATCTGGGAGGTATCTCCGACCTCCATTATCCTGCCGGCATATAGCACCGCCAGACGGTTGGCAAGCCTTTGCGCCAGCGAGATATCATGGGTGATCAGAAGGGCCATCCTTCCATGCAGAGCCGACTGCAATAAGTGGATGATATCCATCTTGGTCATGGCATCCAGGGATGCTGTGGGCTCGTCCAGTATGATGAGATCGGGATCATTGGCCAGGGCCATGGCGATGCACACCCTCTGCTTCTCCCCCCCGCTCAACTGGTGAGGGTATGACTCTGCCTTCTCTGCACCCAGCCCCACTGCCAGGAGCAGACGCCTCATCTCTTCTGCAGAGGAGGCCTTCCGATGAATGGATATAGCCTCTATGATCTGATCTCCCGCCCTTTGCACCGGATCCAGAGCGTCCTCGATATTCTGGAAGACCATGGCCATCTCCCCCCCGCGCAACCGGCGAAGCTCATCCTCATTGAGCTGGAGGAGATCCCTGCCGTTCAGCAGCACCTCTCCCTTGACCGTCCCCGAAGAGAGCAGGCCCATAATGGAGAGGCCAAGGGTGCTCTTGCCCGCCCCGGACTCGCCGATGATGGCCAGGCAATCACCCTTATCGATATCCAGATCTATTCCCCTGAGGATCTCCGTCCTCCCTACAGAGACCTCAAGGCCTCTGATGCTCAGCATCGTTCGGCCTCCATAAGGGCAGCATTCTCATTCTCATGTGCTTCGATCTCATACTGCTCCATCTCATACAGCCCGATCTCGTCCTCCTGATCCAGGATATCATTCTGATCAACCCCACGCTCATGATCGTACCCCTGCTCACGATCGCATCCATGCTCATGATCGTACCCCTGCTCATGCTCATGCCTGCACAGCCTGGGGTCCACCGCCGCCTCAAGGCCTACGCCCAGGAAGCTGAGGCTCACCAGGGTGAGGGATAAGAGAATGCCAGTCGGTAGCAGCCACCACTTCCATACATCGAGATAGGTGAATGCCAGCGCCTGATGCATCATCTTACCCCAACTGATGATCTGGGGATCAGATACCCCGAGAAATGCCAGCCCCGCCTCCATGAAGACAGCTCTCCTGGCATCCTGGATCATCATGGAGGCGATGATGGGGGAGATGTCGGGAACGATATGATTTTTGAGTATGTGCCTTTGGTCTGCTCCAAAGGTGCGGGCGGCATAGATATGCATTCGTTCCTTGAGGGTGAGGACCTGGGAGCGGACTATTCTCGCCCCCCCCGGCCAGGAGAAGACAGATATCAGCAGGATCAATAATGGCAGGCTTGGCCTGAAGTAGGCAGCAATCAGAATCATCACTATGATGGTGGGAAGGGAGATCATCACATCCACTGCTCTCATCCAGAAGCGCTCATAAAGCCCTCCTACTAAAGCGGAGGAGGCTCCAATGAGGACGCTCAGGGAGGAGGCGATCAGGGCCACAGATACAGCCACCAGGAGAGAGGTTCTCGCCCCGAAGAGCAGTCTCGCCCATATATCCTGCCCCATGGAGTCGGTGCCAAAAAAATGATCCATCGAGGGGGGATTGAATATCCTGCCGGTGTACTCAGTGGGAGAGTAGGGGGAGAGCAGGGGGGCGAAGACGGCCATGAACAGGATGAGAGCCAGCACCAGGATTCCCAGGAGCGCCATCCTGTCATGCCTGATCTCATGGCGGATATCAATGTGCATATCTCACCCTCGGATCAAGCCTCTGATAGATACGGTCGACGAAAAGGTTGGCGGTGAGGACGGTGATCGTCACCAGCAGGAGTATCCCCTGGATGAGGGGGTAGTCTCGGGCATCCAGTGCAGTTCTGAGCATCAGCCCCAGCCCGGGATAAGAGAAGATGATCTCGATGAATAAGGCACCGGTGAATAGCTGGGGAATGCGCAGGCCGGTGGCAGTGGTCACAGGCAGCAGGGCGTTTCTTCCGGCATGGCAGTAGCGCAGACAGAAATCAGAGCAGCCCTTGGCCCGGGAGGTGAGCATGAAGCCCTCCTTCAGTATGGTGACGACTGTGTTTCTGGTGAGAAGATAGATGCCGCCCAGATCCACCAAGACCAGCGCCGCCAGGGGGAGGGCAAGATGTCTGGCGATATCCATGAGCAATCCCAGACCTTCCAGGCCGGAGTAGGGGGTAATGGCGCCAGACAGGGGAAATAGGTTCAGGCTCACCCCGAATATGAGGAGCAGGACGATTCCCAAGAAGAAGTCGGGAAGGCCGCCCAGAAGCATGAGCCCGGCAAGCAGCCACCGGTCTATTCGCTCCTTCCGGCGGTATCCGGACTCGATTCCCAAGATCACCCCTGCCACTGTGGCGATCAGCAGCGAGAGGCCGACCAGGAGGAGTGTCCAGGGCAAAGCCCCCATGATGACTGAGGAGACATCATCCTTATAGTAGTAAGAGAAGCCGAGGTTGCCGTGAAAGAGGGCGATGACATAGGCGATCAGCTGTTCGGACCAGGATTTGTCCAGGGCGAAGAGCTCAATCAGATGCGCCTCCATCTGAGGGGTCATGGCCACCAGGGCCTCTTCTCCGTAGATGGCCTGCAGAGGATCGCCGGGCATCATGCGGGGCAGGATGAAGTTGAGGGCAAATATCGTCAGCAGAGCTATCAGGTAGCTCAGAGTTCCTCCCCCTCTTTTAGATCCATTATTCTGCATCTCTCAGGGATCACTCCCGTCCGGCATTATTCCCCGCTGAAAAGCCATCGCCCTTCTGACCTATCCGCCCTGTTCAGTCTGCTTTTTTCTGCCAGCCAACTCGAGCATCGGCAATGGAGTCCATATCTGTGAAGTAGGGCTTGATGTCCAGGAGGACAGAGCCATCAAGGGCATCCATTCCCTTCACTGTGAGCCGGCTTCCCTCAACGCCCAGAAGCTGAACGATATCAATCGCAATTGGATTAGGCCTGTTGGGAGAGCGGGTGGCAAATACTCCATGCTCTCTGTCGCTGATCGGCGGGGTGGCAAGGAGCCTCTTTCTATCCCCCAGATGCAGCCAGAATAAGACGAAGAGGTGGGTGCACTGATCGACATCCTTTAAACCCTCCTCAAAATCAGGAAAAATCTCGATCTGGCATATCTCCTCGGAGAGACGGCCCTGGCGAGGGATATCCTCCCGTCTCTTATAAGGGGTATGGATCACTCCTATAGGAATGAGCTTCATGGGACTTATCTCTTCAGACATTTGAATCATCGTTCTTGTTTTTTATGTGAATGTTCCCTTGAAATTTACATTGATTGCGATCAACAAAATGAATTGGGCTATCATTTAAGACTTTCGAGGTGAAAATGAAGTCCGCAGCTCAGAGAAAAAAATATGCTGCGGCCTGCGCGCCGCAGTCTCCTCGCAATAGCCTCTCTGCACTAGACGAAGGCCATCTTATTGATGGCAATGGGCACTCCGCTTCCAACCCCGCCATAGGTGAAGTAGAAGCGCACCAGATCATTTGAGGCCCAATAGCTATTGGTATAGTAGAGGGGCAGGGCAGGAAGATCCTCAGCGATCAGCTCCTGAGCAGAGTCGACCAGATCCTCCCTCTTGGCCGGATCCATCTCTGCCAGCTGCTCATTCAGGACATCATTCAGCTTCGGGTCCTGATCGTACCGGGCGCTGTTGAAGCTGTTCATATCCAGCACCACCTTGTTCAGGACAGCCGGATCGGCGCCCAGACCGCCATGTCCGCTCAGGGCAAGATCATACTTCCACTCCATGACCAGGCTATCCAGGGTCTTGGAGTCGACGCTGCGCAGATTGATCCTGATGCCGGCATCATCTAGATGCTTTCTGATCAGCTCGCCCTGGCGCTCTGTATCTGCAGTTACCAGAAGCTCTATCCCATCCGGATAACCCTCGATGGCATACTGGCCCTTTTCATCCCTGGCATATCCCATCTCCTCTAGGAGTTCGCCTGCTGTTGCCGGCTGATAGGGATACTGCTCCTGGCCCGGATTGTACCACTCATTATCCGAGGCGTAAAGGCCAGCGCTCCCTTCCAGGCCAAAGCCTCTCAGGCCGGTCTGGACCAGGTCCTCTCGATCGATGGCATAGTAAAGGGCCTGCCTGAATTTGACATCGGAGAACGGCTCCTTCCTGTGGTTTACCATTATCTTGGCCAGCCAATCGTGATGGCCCTCGATTACAGTGAAGCCCTCATCCCTGAGCTTATCCACCATCTCCCCGGGAACAGAGGCTGCATCCACATCTCCCTTCTCCAGGCTCGCCGATGCCATCTCCTGGCTCACTTTAACAAACCTTATCTCCTTTGTCCGGGGGGAGCCCTGATAGTAATCCTCATTCGCCTCATAAAGGTAGCTGCCTTGAGCCTTATCATAGCTCTTCAGCTTGTAGGGGCCAGTTCCGGTTAGGGCTTCGGAATCGGTGAAGCTGGCCGGATCGCTTACCCCCTCATAGACATGCCTGGGAAGGATGGGCAATGTTCCAGCCACCTGATCCAGGAAGGGGGCATACTCCCGGGTTAGAATGATCTTGACTGTCTGCTCATCTATGACCTCTGCTGACTTTATGATCCTCGAATCAACCCACTGATAGGGGTGATCGCTGAAATAGCCGATTGTGAAGGCCACATCCTGGGCGCTGAACGGCTCCTTGTCGTTCCATGTCACCCCCTCGCGAAGATGGAAGAGGTAGGCTGTCTCATCCGGCAGATACTCCCAGCTTGTGGCCAGGGCGGGGACAAATCCCTTCTCATCCTTCCAGATGAGGGTATCGAAGATCAGGCTCATGCGGATATAGCCTGGTCCGCGGGAGTAGTGGCCGAAGGGCGAGGGATAGCCCCAATCTCCAGTGGAGTCGGCTATGGTGATAGGCTGAACTATCTCATCATCTGCCCCTTGAGCTGTGCCCAATACGAGCAGCACCAGGGCTAAAGCAGCCAGGATAAAGGTGGCGGGCTGCCTGCTGCAAAGGGTTTTGATGGTCGAATTCATAAGTCGTGCTAATTTCATTTAGATTTCTCCTATGATAAGATAGTATATTCATCATCCATAAGAGTTTTTCTAAAATCTCAGATATTTAAAGATAAATCGTATTTCAATCAAAGCTTATTTTAAAAAATATAGTTGAAGATGCTCGCCGAAGGCCTTCTCAACTCTTCTTTGCCACAGGCAGCACTTCGCTGAGGGATTGAATGGTATTGGTAACTGATGTGTTGGCGAAATTTCTAGCCCCCTGAATTGCGGACCCTATCGTCTCCAAGTTCTCCTCGATCTCTGCGGAAAGGCGCAAGATCTCCCCATAAGTCTCATCGGTCTTATTCAGGAACGCCGACGCCTGGGCGGCACTGGCTGCAGATGCTTTCGCCTCGGACTCTGCCTTCTTCTGCATGGACTGAATGCTCAGCTCCTTCTCATTTATCTTCTCCAATAGCTCCTTTGAATTATTGATCTCCGCCAGCACAGATCTGCTCTTATCGATCTCCTCCAGCAGCTTCCTGGTCTCGCTGTAGATCATCATCGTCTCATTGCGCAAGAGCATTGCCTCTTCTCTTGCCGCTACGGCTTCGTCTCTTGCTGCTATTGCTTCATCTTTGGCCGCTACTGCCTCTGCCAGTATGATCTTGGCCTGATTGACCATCAAGCTGCTGCTCAAGGCCATGGTCTGAGGCTTCTTGGGAGAGACATAGCCGGGAGATGAGAAGCTGTAGTTCAAGCTGGTCAGCCTCTTCGCTGAGCTGAGGTTTACGGGAGATGAGAAGCTGTAGTTCAAGCTGGTCAGCCTCTTCGCTGAGCTGAGGTTTATGACCTGCTCTCCCAGTCCGCTGCCCAGATGGACAGGCTCTCGATGAAAGAGCTCAGCTCCTGCGGATTGCCAGACCATCGCGAGAAGCACCAGGATCGATACCACTGTTTTAAGATTCATATCAGGATTCACCCATTTCACATAGGGTTTTTTCTAGTACATAAATATTTTTATTATTTGCATGTAATTAATAATTTTCCCTTTACATATATGGGCGAATCCTGATAGCTATCGCAAAAAAGTGGTTGGAATTGGCCTTTTCGCAAAGAGTCATTGAGGTTATTTCTGAGCCTTAACAGACTAATTAATAAATTATCATCCATCACTATCTATTTAAGTTATCCGACTGGGTAGACCCTGGTCCTTGCAGGTCGATTGAGATTGGATGGCGGCCAGGCTATTGAAGGCAAAGCAGCCCTGCAGCTCTCTCTTCTGGACCAGCAGCCACTGCGCGAGAGATGCATATCTGTCCGCTCTGGAATGGATGGGCTTATTTGGCATTCGGCCTCACTTGTCACTGCTGATTTCAAAGTTTTCTGAAGCTGGAGGGTGGAGAAAGAGGCGATCCTCATCTCATACATATAAGGATGCCACATTCTTACTTCAGATAGGTATATTCTTCAATCCCGGATAGGATTTCAGCCTACGGCTAGGGAATTATTTAAGTATTAGTTCTCAGGTAAATGGGTCACAAATGATGGTCGTAACGCATCGATATAGCGATAAATACCATGAGGAGGATTTGAGATGGCATTCTACACGTTGGGCCTTACCTTTGAAATTATGATACTCCTGACAGTCACTGTTCTTGCTGTTTGGGCATATGGTATATATTTTAACTTTAAGAGATGGGGCCTCGGATCCACTGGCTACCACGACCCGTTGCGCAGAAGCTTCTGGCTATTCCTTGCTACCTGGATTCATGAGGCATTTAAGGACGGTATTTGGGTATTTTTAAGGACAGTAGTGCTTGATGTTCTTCTTCTCAGAAGGACTCTTGCCAGGAGCCCGGTGCGCTGGGTCATGCATATGTCCATGTTCTATGGATTCCTGGTTCTGGCGGCACTCTCCGGTATCAGCCTTCTGCTCGATATTGTGGAGCACTATAATCTGGCCGGATATGGCCATGAGGCAGTGATGGCCAAGGATATGATGGCACTGCCTTTCGATATATTCGGATATCTACTCTTAATCGGTGCCACCATTGCCATATCCAGGAGGATCCTGATCAAGTTCGTGCGGGATAACACCACAGCATACGATGCCCTCTTGATCGGCTCTGTCTTCTTGATTACCGTCACTGGATTTTATGCTGAATGGATGCGCGGCAACTCTTTCCTGGTCGGGGATATGTTCGAGTATTCCATCTACGCGCCCCACTTCGCACTGATCCACACCCTGCTTGCCCTTGGTCTCTTCGCCTTCATTCTGCCCTGGAGCAAGTATATCCATGTGATTGCCACACCAATGACCCTGATCGCCAACCGTGGAGGAGAGTAAAATGGCAGATAACAGAGAATCAAAGCCTTTGATGACGGGCTATATGATGTCCACCCAGCTCTTGGAGGTAGATGGCTGTAACCGTTGCCAGGAGTGTATGAAGTGGTGCCCCACCTTTGCTGTGAGACCGGACCGCCCGGGCATCACCCCTATGTATAAGAATGCCCGCTGGAGAGAGCTATTGGCCAAGAACCACAGCCTGCGGGCGAAGATCTTCGGCGGCAAGCCGCTCAACGATGATGAGATGAAGCTCTTCACCGATGATACATACAACTGCACCACCTGTGGCGTCTGTGGAACGGTCTGCGAGGCGGGGATCAGGACTGTGGATCTGTGGGAGGCAATGAGGCCCAACCTGGTGGACAGAGGAGATGGCCCGGTGGGAAAGCAGTCCTTCTTCCCCAAGCTGGTCAAAGCCGACAGAAATCCCTATCAAGCCAAGCAAGATGACCGCCTGTGCTGGGTTCCCAAGGATGCCAAGGTCGACCAGTCCGGCGAGATAGTGTACTTCGCAGGCTGCACTGCTGAGTTCAGGCAGCAGGCCCTGGCTGTGGCCACAGTGAGGATCTTGAACAATCTGAATGTGGACTTTGCGATGCTGGGCAAGGATGAATGGTGCTGCGCCTCCGCCATGGTGAGAACAGGCCAAAGAGAGGTGATGGCCGAGCATGCTGTGCATAATGTCGATGCCCTGAAGGATGCAGGAGCGAAGACCGTCCTATTTGCCTGCGCTGGCTGCATCAGGAACTCCACAGTTGACTGGCCCAGGTGGTATGAGGGCTACATCCCCTACAAGAGCACGCCCCTCTCAGTCTTCCTGAGGGAGAAGCTGAGAAAGGGGGAGGTGAAGTATAAGATTCCCCTGAACTACACTGTAACCTATCACGATCCCTGTCATAACGGCAGGCATCTGATGCACGAGATCGGAAGGGATTGGGCCTATGAAGCATCCAGGGATTGCTTGCAGTCCATACCCGGATTGAAGCTGGTTGAGATGGTACGCAACCGGGAGCTGCAGAGATGCTGCGGTGCAGGAGGCGGGGTCAAAGCAGGCATTCCCGATCTGGCACTGGATATGGCCAAGGCCAGAGTCGTCGATGGGGAGCAGGTAAATGCCGATATCATCGCATCCACCTGTCCCTTCTGCAGAAGGAACATCATGGACGGCAGGACTGATGCCAAGTCCAGTATAAAGGTCCTGGACGTGGTTGAGCTGATGGCAGCATCCATGGGGCTGGACATGACCATCCCTGAGAACCCCTACACCAAGTACCAGGAGCAGGATATCCTGGTCTGCGGACCGGAGAAATGCGAGGTTGATACCCTGGAGCGGCAGGCCCCAGGCAAGGATCTGGTGGGCGAGGCTCACTGAAGAATATCAGGATGCCGGAGCTCCCGGACATCCCTTTATTATTTTTAAAATAATCTTACTTGAAGCACCGACCGGTAAAGGCCTGAGGAAGAAGGTCGCTGGTGGAAGCTGTCAGTGCGTCCCCTTTGCAGTTGGCCATTATCACCAGTATATCCTCACCGAACTCTATCAGGCTCTGCCTGCAGATGCCGCAGGGTGATACAGGCTCGCAGCCATCTCCAACAATTGCCACTGCCTCGAATTCCCTCTCTCCTGAGGCTATGGCCTTGGCCATCGCTGCCCTCTCTGCGCAGATGCCCGCCCCGGTGGAGGCATTCTCTATGTTTCCTGCTGAATAGATGTTTCCGCTCTTGGTGAGGAGGGCAGCGCCCACCCGGAAGGAGGAGTATGGAGCGTAGGCTCTGGCCATGGCTTGGCCGGCGCATTCAATCAGCCTGTCATACCCTCCAGAATAAGGCCGGGGGCCGATGCCCAGAGCGCCGATGTACATGCATTCTGCTGGAGGGATGGTGGGAATCTCCCCGCCCGCCTCATTGATGGGCACGCCGGAATCCCTTATTATCGCTGCTGGAATCCCCTCATCCCCCTCTCCCATCACAATCTGAGCCGCTGAGACCAGGTTATCAGCTATGGCCTTGCGGGTGATCTTGAGCTCTCTGCCGAAGAGGTCCTTCTGCCCGCGGGCGTCCTCCACCGCCTCCAGCCCGGAGCAGGCCAGGGCCACACCAACGCAGCCCAGCCGCAGAGGATGAGTTCTGCTGTCTCCGATTATCACCCCAATCCTCTTCCCTTTCCCCATCCTCTCCCTGATGGCCGTGGCAGATCCCTTGGGGTCAGCAGGAAAGAGGACCACATGCCCCGGCGGTGCATTGGAGCTGTCTATTCCGGCATTGGGAAATAGGAATCCCTTGTTCAGGGTCAGGACCACCCCCGGAATCCCTCCCACGATCTCATCCGACTCCCTGAGGATCAGCTCCATCTCTCGGGGGTCTTTCTCATACCGGCTGGCCAGGGATCTGGCTAAGTCTCCGGGCTTGATCTCTTCCAGATTGACCACCCTTCCCTCAGAGGTGGCGACGATGCTCTCCGAGATCACCAGTATATCCCCATCCTGCAGGACCTGAGCAGACCTATTCATCGCTCGGGTCAAAAATTCCACCAGGTCGTCCCCTGGCCTTACCAGATCCGTTTTAATACCTAAAACCTGCAATAGATCACCTGTAACGTTCTGGGCTGTCTATCAGCTCTAAAGATTCCTTTATGATGGCGGCCAGTTGGCTCAGCCGGAAGGGCTGCCTCTTCAGGTTTCTGATCAGGCTTGATATTTGAGCATGAGTGCCGAGGATTAAAATCTCTTGCGGCCGCTCATCACAGCGCAAAGCCAGCTTGGGGATGGCGGCATCTCCTCCCCGGGCGAGCATCTCCTGCTTGATTATCAGGGCCTCCATGCTGCTCAAGCCCCGCACCATCAGGAGCCGAAAGGAGCCCTTCCGGGATAAGAGCTGGTATGCGCCCTGCTCCACCTCCATCCTCTTCAGATGCTCTGCCAGGTCCATGCCCTGGCCAAGATAGCCCAAAACCTCGACCTCTAAATCTCCACTGGAGGCCTCTGCCGGGCGGCCGCGGATGGCTGTGGCCATGGCGATAGCCTCCCGGCTGGCGGATATATCATGTGTGCGCACAATATGGGCTCCCTGGTATACTGCCACAGCCGTCGCGGCCAGGCTTCCAGCGAGCCTCTCTCCCGGATCTGGTATCTTGAGGCTCTCTCCGATGAAGTTCTTGCGGGATAAGGCGGCCATCACCGGCCGTCCGATGATACGCAGCCGATCAAAGCCATCCAGAATGGCCAGATCCTGAGCGGCCGTCCTCTCGGGCATCCACTTGCCGATTCCAGGATCGATTGAGATCTTATCAAGATCAACTCCCGCCCTTGTCGCCTCCCTCACCCTCTCTCCCAGGTGGGGGATGATCTGACTCAGAGCAGGCAGGTCTCCTGGCCTTTGATCAGAGGCCATGATGATCAGAGAGCCATCATATTCTGCCACTTTAGAGGCCATATCGGGATCGTGCAGGCCAGATACATCGTTGATGCAGGCAGCGCCACAGGCCAGGGCCTTCTCTGCTATCTTTGCCCTCTGGGTATCAGCAGAGATGACGACATCCAGATTGTCAGCGATCTCCTTCAGGGAGGGAAAGAGCCTCTCCCTTTCCCTCTCTTCGCTTATGGGGGGAGAGCCAGGGGCAGTGGAGACCGCGCCCAGGTCGATGATTTCTGCTCCCTCCTCCTGCAGGCGCCTGGCTGCTGCCAGAGCCTCATTCGGGCTGACCACTGAGCCCTTGTAGAACGACTCCTGGCTCAGGTTGATGACCCCCATCAGCCGCACAGGCTCAAGATCTCCAACCTTTATCCAACCCATCAAGCCTTCAATCACTTTCAACACCACTAGCACTATACACAGTCGATACACATCCGATGGCTATCTGATCCACATCCGGTGGCTATCCGATGCACATCCGACGGCTATCCGATGCACATCTGATGGATATCCGATGGATCTGTCCGGATCTCCTATTCTGAGAGCCGGAGCAGAATTCCTGTTCTCCTCGCCCGGTTGATGGCCCGGTCGAAGAGGATGAGCCCCAGCAGCAGATATAAAGCGGCCAGGGATAGGCCAACAATGAGATGATGAGGTCCGGGGATAAATACTGACCTGTAATACTCCAGGAAATAGGTCAGGGGGATGGCTCTGGATACCGACTGCAGGAAGGCAGGGAGGACATCCACTGGATAGTATATGCCACTGAAGAGGAGGATAAGGCCGCTCAGGCTCCAGGCAGCGACATCAGCCTTCTGGCCGAAGATGAGGATGGATATGCAGACCACAATTCCTATGATCGCAGCCATGGCAAAGACCCCGATCAGGAATATAAGAGGCGGGATGAGGCCGCCTGTCTGGAACTTGAATCCAAAGAGATAGAAGCTGACTGATGCCAGGATGGCAAATACCACTGATCCTCTCATGATGCCGAAGAGCAGTGATCCGAAGATCAGATGCCAACTGTGCACCGGAGCGATGAATGTGTTCTTGATGCTCTTGGACCACATATCAAAGAGGAGGACATAGGCCACATCCATCTGCGCTACCTGGTGAATGGTGAGGGCAATGGAGCCCACCAGGAGGAAGGAGACCATTGATTCGTCCACCATCAGGAATCGAGTGAGCAGGCCTATGGATAGCAGACTGACCAGGGGCCAGAAGAAGATCTCAAAGAGGGTGAAGGCATTTCTTTTGGTGATCACCCAGTTCTTGTAGGCAGAGGCCAGATACCGGTTCAGCTCACCTTGCCAGTTCAATGAAAACATCCTCCAGATCAGGCTCATCTACATCGATATCCAGAATTTTAGCATCTTGAAAGCTTTTCAAGATCCTGTCCAGGCAGTCCTCCTTCCTCTCGATCAAGATATCAACCCTTCTCTCCAATCCCTCACCTGCCCGCTCATCCATCTGTCCACCTATTATCCAGTGACTGCCATTGACCCCGATGACCCCCTCAAATCTCCTGATGGCTTCAAGGTCAACCTGGCCCCTATACCTTATCCTCACCCTCTGCCCCAGGCCAAGGTGGTTCTTCAGATTCTGCGGGGTATCCATGGCTGCTACCTCGCCCCCTCTCAGAAAGGCTATCCGGTCGCAGAGCTCTTCCGCCTCGGGCATGTAGTGAGTGGACAGTATAACTGATATCTGCTCCTCCTCATGGATCCTCTTGATCAGTTTGCGGGTCTTGGCTGACATATGCGGATCCAGGCCGGTGGTCGGCTCGTCCAAAAAGAGGAGACGGGGGTGGTTTAGCATGGCCTTGGCCAGGGAGAGGCGTTGCTTTAATCCTGTGGAGAGGTTCTCGAACTTCACATCCCTGTACTCGCCCAGCTCAAAGGCATCGATCTGGTCATCCACCATCCGGGTGAGGGCAGAGCCATAAAGGCCGTAGAGCATCCCATAATGGACCAGGTTCTCTCTTATCGTCAGGCTCCAGGGGAAGTTGGGCTTGGCAGTACAGATATTGATTATCTTTCGAATCTCTCCTCGATCCCTTCTGGCGTTCAATCCCAGTATGGAAAGGCTTCCCTCCTCCGGGTAGATCAAGGTGGAGAGTATGGAGATGAGGGTGGTCTTCCCTGAGCCATTGGGGCCGAGCAGGCCGAAGATCTCTCCCTGTTCTACATCCAGGCTTATCCTTTTGAGGGCTATCTTGGTCGGGCCAAAAAGGCTCTTGTATCTCTTGCATACACCCTTAGCCTGGACCGACATCTCTCTCATCCTCCCAATCAATCCTCCTTATTCTCCACTCTGATGCCTCTATAGCCGCCTGATTTTTCTCTTCCGACCATAAAGAAGCTTCTGTCTGCCGGGAATGATAACAGCCGCGGCCAGAAGGATCAGAATGGCCAGAAGGGCCAGGGGGGCGATGAAGGGGAGGGCCCGGTGCAATGAGAGGCGGCCTGACCCCCTCAAGCTAATCTGGAAGGGGAGGACCAGATCCATCTCCTCCGAGCTCAGGCTCAGGCCGAGTTGATACCTATCCAGGCTGGCATTTCCATCCACCCCCACCCGGAAGCTGGTCAGGGCCATCTTCCCAGGCGCCAGGTCTCCCAGGGAACAGTCAGGCCCGATGGCATGAAAGGGGGGGGCGACCAGAAGGCGGGCTGAGCAGTTCGAGAGGCTCTCCACTCCAGTGTTCTCCACCACAATCAGCAAAGCCCCAGATCCTCCTGGATGAAGATCAGACTGCACTCCTGCAATGCGCAGGTCGCCTCCGTCCTCTGATATGTAAAGCCGCAGGTTCAGGCTCTGGTCTGCTGGCTGCAGGAGAGGAAAGGCCTGGCCATCGCTCACGCTCACATCCACCTGACGCACATACTCCACCCTCAGGGGGAGGTCATACCAGCCACTGGCCCTCTGATCGATGCTCAGATTGAACTGCAACTGCTCTGCCTCTCCTGCCGGGAGAGCGGCGATATACTGAGGGGCGGAGGTCACATTGATGGGACCTGCGGGCTCAAGAGCCGCCCTGATCTCCATGGCCCGGGAGCTGTTCATCTCCTCCTTGATCTCCATGAGGATATCATCGGCTGAGCCGCTGCTGCTCACCGGTATGAGCTCTTTGATCCCGCCCTGGTTGGCAAGGCTCACCTTGAGGATGCGATCTCCCGGTGCCAGGGCGGGATTCACAGCAGAGGCATTGAGCAGGACCTCGCCCGAGGACTTGTAATGATCATCGGCAAAAAGGATGATATCCCCTCCCTGGCTCCCTCCGAGCAGGATGAGCAGAATGCAGATGATCTTCAGTGGCGTCATCCTTTCTCGGATAGGTTTGCATCCTTAATTAAGTCTATCTGAAGGGCAGGCTGGAAGGGGAACAATTCCGCCATATGTCGTAAGATTTAACATCATCGCGCCCATACGAAATAATAGATGTAATAATGCCTGTTGGCTGCAGCGAGCACTATCATAAATCATTGATAAAAGCCTGGAAGACGAGAAATAAACAATGTGAAATATTGGTTAGATGAACAGATAAAGCCACGAAAACGCTAGCGTTTGAGATGAGCGAGCGGCTGGTAAGCGAGTGAATGATGAGCGATGATTATATAACAATATTCCCTGATCCCAGAACCACAGATTAAGAAGTGGACCATGTTAGCTGAACAGACCATTGGGGCAAGCGACATATGCCGTCATTCAAAAATGCATCCGAAATCGGTGAAGGCTTTAGGTGAAAATAAGGTTTCAGGAGGACTTTAAAAAAATAAATTATAAGTATTATATAAATGCTAATGGAGAAGGCAAAAATGGTTTCATTACAGCAATATTCACCAACAATGACCAAAGATTACAGCCGGATTTCAGATACGGCCCGGGCAATGAATGCTATGGTACTACCGCGAATGCTGTCTTACATACGGCGTATATCGCCGCAGATAGCTGCCATGAGTGCCGACGAGATGTTTGTGATCTCCGATTTCGGCGCTGCGGATGGTGCTAATTCGAGCAAACTATTTGAAGCAGTCATTCGCCGGATCCACGATGTGAATCCAATGTTGACCATCAAATTGGTCTACATCGATCTGGCGAATCCAGCCAACTTCGAGGCGTTCTGGGAGACCTCGACATTAGCGAAATTAAATAACGTGGAGGTCCAATATATCCAGCGATCTTTTTATGAACCCTTTCCTGAGATAGAAAATAAACTTCGGATCGGTTTTTCATCTACTGCTCTGCACTGGATGAATGCCAAAACGGTTGGAACTGACTATTTCCAGCATCCTCTTTGTATACAGCCCAACCAGTTGCCTGATCTAGAAAGAAGGAAATTTGCAGAAAAATGGATCGCGGATTGGCGATCGTTCTTGAAAAAATGCTCGACGTCTCTGGTTAAAGGTGGTGCTTTATTTTTTGCTAACCTTGCCAATCTGGGTGATGGCCGGTGGCCAGCGTCATCAGGATATAACAATCTTATGAAGATTTGCCAGGAGCTATTTGAAGAGAAGAAGCTTTCCGAAGCAGAGCTAAATTCCATTTTCATACCAAATTACTTTGCCACACCCCATGAAATGTCACGTTTGCTGAATGAAGACGATCTCAAGTGTTTCGCCGTCAATGCCTGTGATTCCTTGACAGTCCCGTGTGCTTATTTTACCAAGGCGCAGCACAAGCTGGACAACCCACAGGAACGGTCTAGGCTCGCCGCTACATTGGCTCATGTAACCAGAGCCTGGAGTGAATCTTCTATGCGGATCGGACTTAAAGCAGATAACAAAGAATTGATAGAAGATATTTATCAACGGTTACAGCAGAAATTTTATGAAAAACCCGAGGGCTTGTCATATCAATACTGCCTGCTTGAGCTGGTAAAACAGATCTGACGAGAACGATTGAAATTTGGCGACCTTACCATTCCCTGTACACCCCAGCATATGGCGACGAGTAATGGATGCTGCGGACCATACTATCTCCCGTCTCTTCCAGCGGGGGAGATCAAAAGTCAGCTTTTTCCGGTTCTTATTGAGCAGCGCCAAAGAGCTCATATAATCATGCTCGCAGTAGCCTTGCAGCTCCATCGTAGGTGTGAGACTACTCCACTTCATACCCCAGGTGGCTTTGCAGCTCCGCCTAGAGCCCATCGATTTTCGTCACTCTATCTCGAATACACTGTGCTCAGGAAGAAGAATGCTGCCGCAGTGAGGATTATAGTCGCACCTGATGGCACATCCAGCAGGTAGGATACCAAAAGGCCCACAGTCACGAATATCGCCCCCAGGACCACAGATCCGGCCATGATGGCGGGCAGCTCCTTGAGATGCTGCCGGCTTATGGCCCCAGGGATGGTGAGAAGGGCGATCACCATTATGATCCCCACGATCTTGATCAATACCACAACGCTGAAGGCCACCATGGCCATGAGCAGGAGCCTGAGGCTTTTTACCGGCAGGCCGATGGCCTCTCCGTAAACCGGATCAAAGCTCATTATCAGGAATTCCTTGTAAAGGATATAGGTCAGGAATAGTATGACCAGGGTGAGAGCGGATATCAGCAGAACATCATTCACAGTCACAGCCAGTATATTGCCGAACAGATAGCCATAAAGGTCTCTGGCATAACCCTCAGAGAGGGTGAGGAGCATGACCCCCAGGGCCATTCCCGTGGCCATGAAGACACCAATGGCAGTGTCCTCGGATACCCGCGCCCTCCCGCTCACCATTCCAATGCCGATAGCAGTCAGAATGGCCGAGCCCACACCGAATAGCAGGGGGTCGAAGCCCAGGAAGTAGCCCAGGCCTATGCCCCCAAAGGCAGCATGGGCTATGCCATCGCTGATGAAGACGATCTTATTTAAAATGACATAGATCCCGATTATGCCGCAGAGAACGGCGCTCGCCAGGCCGGCTGCCAGGGCCACTCTCATAAAATCATACTGGAAGATATCCAACTGCAGCTCAATCATCAATCATGCTTCCTCAAGACCCGGTGGGGCGTTCCATGAGCAATCAAATCCACTGGACAGCCGTAGGCCTTCTCTATATCCTCGCTTGTCAGTTCCTTTGATCCATGATAATAAAGCCTCTGGTTCAGACAGGCGATCTTGCCCACATATTTGGAGACGGCTGTGATATCATGAGAGACGAGGATTATTGCTATTCCCCGGTCCTGGTTGAGGTGGCAGAGAAGCTCATAAAACTCCGCCTGTTGGGCGGAATCAATACCCGCCGTGGGTTCGTCCAGGAGGAGCAGCTCCGGATCAGATACCAGAGAACGGGCCACAAATACCCTCTGCTGCTCCCCTCCGGAGAGGGCGCCGATCTCCCGCTCAGCCCGGTCCTCCATTCCCACCGCCTCCAGGGCACGGAGTGCTGCATCGCGATCAGCAGGGCCGTAGCGGCGGAAGAGGCCTGTCCGGCTGAACCGTCCCATCTGGGCCACCTCCAGCACCTTGACCGGAAAGCTCTGATCGAAGATGGTCTTCTGGGGCAGGTAGCCTATCATTCCCCGAGCAGCCTCTGGCTGCTGGCCGAAGATTCTGATCCTCCCTTTATCCGGCTTTATCAAGCCCAGCATCAGCTTGAGAAGGGTCGATTTTCCTCCCCCATTCGGGCCGATCAAGCCCAGATAATCAGCCCGGTTCAGCCTCAGATTTATGTCCTCCAGAATGACATGCTCACCCCGGAAGAGCCAGAGGTTCTCGATGGAGACGATTTCCGAGGTCATTTCAGGCTCTTAGAGATCTCCTCTCCCGTATGGCGCATATTCTGCAGGTAGTCCTCTGCTAAAGGATCAAGGACCACTATCCTCGCATTCATCTCTCTGGCTATCACCTCTGCCGATTTGGGATTGAACTGAGGATCAACGAAGATGACAGAGATATTGTTCTCTCTGGCCATATCGATCAGCCCTGCCAGGTACTTGGGACCGGGCTCCTTCTCCTCCTCCATTATCGGCACCTGGACCAGGCCGTAGTCCCGGGCGAAGTAGCTCCAGGCCGGGTGGTAGACGATGAACGTCCTGTTCTCTTTGGCGGCAAAGGTCTGCTTCAACTCCCTGTCCAGTGCTCTCATATCCTCTAAAAAGCTATCTTTATTCTGGCGGTAGTATTCAGCGTCCTTCCGGTCGAACTGGATCAGAGCATTGCATATGTTCTCCACCTGAATGGCTGCATTCTCCAGAGACATCCAGATGTGGGGATCGGTGTGCTTGCCATCCTCATTCAACAGCTCCACCCCTTGGGAGGAGTCGACAACCAGCATATCTTCATTGACCAAGAGAGCCTTTTCCATCCAGAACTCCAGACCTGCGCCGTTCATGATGTATATGTCAGCATCAGCGATCTCTTTCATCTGGGAGGGGGCGGGCTCATAGGCATGGGGTTCGGCCCCGGGCGGGACTATCACTGCTACTCTGACTCTGTCTTTTCCCACGGCGGAGATGAGGCCTGCCAGGGGGGCGATGGTGGTGGCGGCGGATATGATATCATTCTTCCTCTCATCTCCGGCGCCTTTGAGGCTCTCATCTGCTGTAAATCCAGTAGACTCTTCCTTCTCTGAGATGCATCCGGATAGGATGACAGCAGCGGGAATGATGGCAGTGGCCAGGATTATAATAAATAATGATGATTTTTTAAAATCGCTCAACATATTACTCCCTATTTGCTCTCTGTGCGTCAATCAGATGATCTAGATGATCTTGAAACGCTTTTGGAATCACAATTTTCTTATGTAATTCGCTTTAAATAAAGATATTGGCCAATGATAAGGTAGAAGGTAGAAGCTAGATATTCCAAAAGGTGAAGGATGCGGCTAATGAGCGAAGCTCGAGATAGGAAGATGAAGCGCAAACGCAAGCTGGACGAGTTGAAGGCAGAAAAAATATTGAGAGCATGCAAAAGGCCGGTGATCCGCAGAGTTTGCTGATAGATAGGGCAGCCGCCCTTTTTTCATTGTTGAACTCAATCTTTCTCATTCAGGGCAAAAAAGTGAGTGCAGCGGAAGGTGGCGGCCTAGATATGGGCCGTTGTTCCCTCTTCCACATAGATGGTCTTGGTGCTTCCCGGCTCGAAGAACATGATCTTGGGATAATTGGATTGACCATCATAGACCCTCACCAGATGGTTCTTGTTTCCGACGACCTTGAAGCTGAACCTTCCATCCAGGGCATCTCCTTCTGTTCCCTCAGTTCCAATGTAGACCCCATCCAGGAATACCTGATAGCCGCGCATTCCCTGAGATACTATTATGACTGTGGAATCCCCAGTGGTTGGCGCGGAGGGTGCAGTGGCGGAGGAGGGTTCTGGAGTGGTTATTGGGGCGGCAGCAGAGGAGGGGAGGGGGGCCGCGCTTGCATACTCAGGAGAATAGTATTCACTTGCAGCCGGTGATGTAGTTGGTGCTGCAGTGGGTGCTGTGGGCGGTATTGCTGGTGCTGCAGTGGATGCTGCGGGCGGTGTTGTTGGTGCTGCAGCGGGTGCTGCGGGCGGTGTCGCCGTCTGCATATCGGTGGGCCCTGCTGATATAGTGGTTGCAGCTGGCGGGGAGGGGGTATATGCCACTGCTCCTAATGGATAGACCCTTATCGAGGACTTGGTCTGAGCATATTCCAGCGTCTTGGCCCAGTCCTTGCTGTATACTTGCCATCCCGCTCCATAAATGGGTGTCCAGCCTGCGGCGGAGTAATAGTAGGAAGGATAGTATGTATATGCTGCATAGGGAAGGGAGTAAGCTGATCCTTCTGCAGTGTACAGAGAATAGGTGGGATAGGGATAATCCAGCCATCTCTTCAAGCCAAAGATGGAGGGATCATCGTAGGGACCATAAGAGCTCACATAACCTCCAACCAGCCAGTCCTGTCCTTCTGATAAGCCGATGATCAAGCATAAGCCCAGGGCTATCAGATATGATGAGGTTTTTCTATTTATCATATTATCTCACAGAGGAGCATCAGCCCTTATGGAATTTAATACTATCCATAACTTGTGTTAACTGATTATTTAATTTATTTGATATAATTCAGGGAGGATACTTTGCATATTGCTTCAGATTGGAAAATCTATTAAAAATACTGTCTGCTGGCTCTTCTTCAGTTGCTGACTCTCCTCTGTTTGTTGACTCTCCTCTGGTTGCTGGCTCAGCTCTCCAGAAAGCAAACTCAATGCCCCCCTGCAACCTTTGGTCCCTCTCAGCACGGATTTATGGGATTGCCCTGTCCTGTGCCATCTCCCCACCAGTTGTTTGCGGACCCCTTATCCTGGCTCTCCCCGCCTATACAGGCATATTTCCGAGCAGAAGCAAGCTATTGTGGATGGAAATTCGCGAAATAAAACCCTCTCCTGTCCCCTCCCATCCACAATTCCTGCCTCTCACTTAACCCTTGGCTGCTGCTGGCTGATGCAGTGAATGGTACCCAGCCCTTCCACCAACTCGCGGCAGTCGATTCCCACCACCCTACGGTCCGGGAAGAGCCCCTGAATGATCTTCAATGCCTTCTGGTCGTTCTCATCCCGAAACTGTGGAACCAGGACGGCATCGTTTCCGATATAGAAGTTGGCATAGCTGGCAGGCAGCCGGCCGCCATCGTTCTCCACTGGACTGGGCATGGGCAGCTTGATGACCTTCAGGGGATTACCATCCTGGTCGGTCTCTCTGGAGAGCTGCTCGTAGTTCTCCTTGAGGGGCAGATAGTTGTCATCATCAGAATCCTCCTCATAGGCACAGAGCACTGTGGTCGGATCGACGAACCTGGCGATGTCATCCACATGTCCGTCTGTATCATCCCCTGCTATCCCCTCCTTCAGCCAGATGATCTTTCTCACTCCCAGGTACTCCTGCAGATATCTCTCTATCTCCTCTTTGCCAAGGCCTGGGTTTCTGTTGCGGTTGAGCAGGCACTGCTCAGTGGTAAGGAGTGTGCCCAGGCCGTTCACATCGATGGATCCTCCCTCCAGGACGATTCCCGGAACGAAGCACTCCATCTTGAGGTCGTCATTGATCAGACAGGGGATTTTGGTGTCCCTCATCAATCCAGGATACTTCTCCCCCCAGGCATTGAATGTCCAGGCGACCATGGCGATCCTGTCCCCTGCCGGGCCGTCCCCACGAGCCACCACGAATGTGGGTCCATAATCCCTGAACCAGACATCGGCATAATCCATCTCATGGAATCTGATCCGGCGCAGGTCCACATTCCACTCTCTCAGCCGCTCGACAACGGCGCTGAGCATCATATCATCCCTGACCAGAAGATTGACGATCTCGCTCTTATGTATGGCCTTGATGATGGCGAGGTATGCCTCCTCCACCCTCTCTATCTGAAGAAAGGTATCCTGGTCGTAGGGCCAGGAGAGCCAGATCGCTTCATGCTCCTCCCATTCTGCCGGCATATGAAATCCAAGTTGCTGGGGCGTGTCCACCAGGCAGAGCTCCTCACCTTTTGCTGGCTTTCTCTTCAGGCCGGTCCCCTCTCCTTTCTCAGGCGCAGCTTCCCTCACCATCTCGATGATGGGCCAGTAGATATCAGGCCGGCGGTTTCGGAAAAAGCCCCAGCCCTCCCGGACGGACTGGTTCTTGGAGAGATCAAGATCTGCCAGAAGAATCTCCTCCCTCTCACTGCTTGCCTTTGCCAGGATATTGCCGAATGAGTCGGCCACAAAGGAGCCTCCCCAAAAGCACAGGCTCTCCTCTCTGCCCACCCGGTTTACAGCAGCGACGCATATGCTGTTGGAGATGGCATGCCCCCGCTGTACAGTCTCCCAGGCATCATGCCAGTCTCCTTCTGGCGGCTCCCCCTGGTCTGTGATATGGCCGATGGCTGTGGGATAGAAGATGATCTGGGCACCGCCCAGGGCGGCCACCCGTGCGGGCTCCGGGAACCATTGATCATAGCAGATGAGAACGGCAAACCGGGCATGGCGGGTCTCATAGACCCTGATCTCATCCCCTGGCGAGAAGTAGCTCTGCTCGTAAAAGGGGGTCGTAGGGGATGTGGGTCTTGTGGTAGGTCTCCAGAAGGCTGCCATCGGAATCGATTACAGCAGCAGAGTTATAGTAGTCGTCCTCCGTCTTTTCATAGATCGGGATGATGATCACTATCCCAAGCTCCCGGGCGAGGGCGGAGAAGGCCTCTGTGGACTGGCCTGGAATGCTCTCTGCCAGACCTGAGGCATCCATTTCATCCCACTGGGGAAAATAACGGGTTCGGTAGAGCTCAGGCAGGCAGACGATCTTTGCACCCTTCTTCGCTGCCTCTCTCGCCATCTCGATGGCCTTTCTCAGGTTCAGCTCTCTGTCCTCGGAGATGGTGCTCTGAATCAGTCCTATGGTGACCCTCTCGTTCTTACTCTCTGCTGCCATTCCTCTCCTCTCCTCAAATGGTCTTGATCTGTCGGATATATTGCAGAATTTTCTGGGAGAAGATGTACATCAAAGTATATCAAAGTATGTCAAAGAATATCAGGATATGGGCGATGTGGTGTGATGAGGCCTCCTCAGTGCCTTCAATGCTCTTCTCACCTTCCCACTTGCTCTTCTTCTTACCTTATCTTTTTCTCACCTTACCATCTTCTCACCTTACCATCTTCTCACCTTATCATCTTCTCACCTATCACCTATCTGCCAGATCTGGAGCTTGAACTCCCCCAGCTGTCTTATGGCGATGAGGAGAAGGACCAGGGCCAAAGCTATTATGGATAGGTCAATGGCATCGAGCATTCAGGATCCTAAAGCCCCCCCGAGAGGCGGCATTGGCGGCAATATCAACTGCCCTCTCTTCCTCTCGCTCTCGCTCTCTCATAGCAGCTCAGAATTCGTTTATCCCACAGGAATCCACAGGACGCCCACCTCTTCCACATCTATGTCTGTCTTTTCCAGGGGAATCTCGATCTCTTCGATCTGACCTGCCATGCCTTTCCACCGATCAGAGATGGAAGAGATATCCTCTGCCAGCCTGTTCTCGAGCTCTTCCAGCTCTATCTCCCTCTCCTTCTTCTTCTCCTCTGCAGAGCGCAGCCGCTCCTGAGTGCGGACTGTCATTGAGCGCCGGGAAGCTGCCCGGCCCAGGTTTATGGAGCGGCGCCGGCCGCCCAGAAGTCCTGAGAGCAGATCGCCTGCACCGCCAAAGATCTCCTCCTGCTGCCTCTGGCGGGCGTCTGCAGAAAGCTCTCGAACCCTTCTATCGGCATTGCTGAGCTGGGACTTCATCCGGCTGAAGGAGGCTGCATACTTATCTTTCAGCTTTGCCATCTCTCTGTCTGCCTTATCCTCTGCCGCCGCAGCACACCGTCTCTCGAAGTCAGGCCGGGGCTCGCCCACCCTGGAGTACAGTCCCAGAGCAGGGTTGCGGAGGATACTCATTCTGCGATTCCTCAGGAGGTGCTCTCGCAGAGAGGCCTTGACCTCTTTGAAGTAGGAGGGCCTCTCCAGATCTGCCCGGGGCAGGATGTAAACGGCCTTTTCAGGTGGCAGACTGGAGAGATCTCGATTGTCATAATCGACGTTAATCGCCTTTCCCGGATCGAAGCGTTTGCTCAGAGGAAAGAAGACCGCCTCCCACTCCTCTGTATGATTGACTGCTGCTTTGCTGTCATCAAATGTGAGATGGACGCGGGCGACAAGGCCTGCTTCCAGCCTCCTCCCGCCGGGCACAGACCCGACCTGTGATGCCCAGGGTGCAGATGAATTCAGATAGTAGACTGCAGTGGCCGGATCCACCCGCGGTGCCACCTGGCTCTCATCCCCGGCAGTCTCCTCCTGGAGAGCGGGATTCATTGCCCAGGCCTCAGCGGAGGTCCTCTCTCCTCCTTTCTCCAAGCTGCGGGCCAATCTCTCGATCTGGGTTCTATCCAAAGGTCCGGCCAGATAAGAGATCGACCAGCGGCTGGTGAATACCACTGGCTCTTTGAGCCTGGCTGATTGAAGCACGAACTCCCGCTTTCCCAGGTTTGAGATCAGCCGGTCGAAGAGCCTGATATCCGTCTGGCCGGAGACGGACTTCATCCCCTCCAGGATTCTGGCCTTATCCCTCTCCGTCTGCAGCCGGCCTATCATCCATGTTCCGGCGTTGGACATCGCTTTGTAGTCCAGGTCGACAGGATTCTGGGTGGACAGAAGCATGCCCACTCCATAAGCCCGCCCCTGCTTGAGAATAGTCAGGATCTGCTTTTTTGAGGGCGGCTCGGCTGTAGGGGGAGCGAAGCCAAATACCTCATCCATGTAGAGCAGCGCCCGGAGATCGGGGCTGCCGGGCTGTCTTCGCATCCAGGTTATCAGCTTGGAGAGGATCAGGGTTACCACGAACCCCCTCTCGGCATCGGAGAGGTGGGCCAGGTATATTATCGAGGCCTGGGGCAGGCCCTGGGGATTGAACAGCATCCTCTCGATATCAAGGGCCGGACCCTGCAGCCAGGCGGCAAAAGAGGGTGAGGCGATCAGGCCGTTGAGCCTCATGGCCAGGCGGTCTCTCTCCTTTTGAGGATAGAAGCTCTCCATCTCGAAGACCCCCAGCTTTCTCATGGGCGGATGCCTTACCTGGGCGATGAGGGAGGCCAGGTCCATGTCCCTCCCCTCGCTCCAGGCCTTCTCAATGATATTTGCCAGCAGGATGTGCTCCGGGCTGGAGATGGGGTCGGCATCGATCCTGGCCAGCACCAGCAGAGAGGAGACCAGCCCCTCGATCTCATCCCTCCCTATCTCCGCCTGGGAGGATACAGACCAGTCCAGCCTCGGGGCAATAAGCGATCCCACCACATTGACCGGAATCCCTGATACAGAGCCCGGTGTGTATATGACATAATGCGAGGATTCGGCAAGCTCCTGCATTCGCTTGGGGCCTATCCCCCACTCCTCCAGCCCGGATCTCCAGCCGGCAGCGGTCTCCATTGCCAGTTGCTCCAGCTCGATTCCCCGCCTCCGGGCCTCAGCCGGGTCGATCCAGGGGAGGAAGTCGGAGGGAGAGAGGGAGGGGAAGTTCAAGAGCAGGTTGCCCATGTCGCCTTTTGGATCCAGTATCAGACAGGGGATGCCCGAGGCCAGGGCTTCCTCCAGCATGACGATTCCAAGGCCTGTCTTGCCCGAGCCCGTCATTCCTACGATGATGCCATGTGAGGTCAGATTGCGGGCATCATAGATGACCTCGCTATCAGTGCTTCTGCCGCTGGCCGGGTCGATGCCCCTCCCCAGATACATCTCACCCCGGCGACCACTTCCCATTGCTCTTCTGGTCATGTCTCTCTTATCTCCCTCTCTCTCTTCTCTTGCATCTCCCTTCTCTTCTCTTACATCTCCCTCTTTCTCTTCTCTTACATCTCCCTCTCTCTTCTCTTACATCTCCCTCTCTCTTCTTACATCTCCCTCTCTCTTCTTACATCTCCCTCTCTCTTCTTTCTTTTATTTTTTATGTCACCATCTTTGCGCATGCCAGAGCAGGCCTCTTCAGGCGCCGTCCGCCTGCTCTCATCAAAGATCGCTCAATTCAGCCGAGCTCCTTTTTTTTGTTAAGATCAAAAGCCTTTTGGCGATAGGTTAACCCCACCCCGGATTATGATATTTGAGTGCCTCCCGGCGATTGATCCCGAGCGTCCACCATCCAGGAATGGTCCATGATAATTCAAAACAAAACCTATATTATTATCAGAGGAGGCTACTATTTAATAGCATTTAATAGCCTATGAGTGCATTGCCGGCCTTGCAAGATGGCCAGATATCGATGGAGGATGTTGATGGATTTCGGAAACGAGAAGAGAGAGCGCATTCTCATCCTGGGCGCTGCAGGCAGAGACTTCCATAACTTCAATGTATTCTTTCGCAGCCAGCTCCAGTTTGAGGTGGTAGGATTCACTGCAGCTCAGATCCCCCATATCGCCTGCCGCCTTTATCCTCCAGAGCTCTCCGGCAGCCTCTATCCGGCCGGCCTTCCCATCTGGCCGGAGGATGCCCTCGATGAGATAATCATCAAATGCCGGGTGGATAGATGCATCCTCTCCTATAGCGATCTGAGCCACCAGGAGGTGATGCACCTGGCGGAAAGGGTGCTGGCCAGGGGGGCGGACTTTGGATTCCTGGGACTGAAAAATACCATGCTCCGATCTACAAAGCCAGTGATAGCAGTCTGCGCAGTCAGAACCGGTGCGGGAAAGAGCCAGGTGGTAAGATACATTGCCGAGATCATCCGCCAGGCCGGGCTGAGAGCAGTTGTGGTAAGGCATCCCATGCCCTATGGGGATTTGGCCCGGCAGGCGGTGCAGAGATTCTCCTCCCGGGCGGATCTGGATGCTGCTGATCTGACCCTTGAGGAGAGGGAGGAGTACGAGAGGCATATAGACAGAGGGACAGTAGTCTATGCGGGAGTGGACTATCAGAGGATCTTAGACCAGGCCCAGAGCGAGGCGGATGTCATTTTATGGGATGGGGGAAACAACGACACCCCATTCTTCCAGCCAAATCTCTGGATCACTGTCGCCGATGCCCTCCGGCCGGGGCATGAGATATCCTATTATCCCGGGGAGACGAACTTTCTGGCGGCAGATCTCATCCTGATCAATAAGGCCAACTCAGCGGCTGAGGAGGATATCATAGCCATCCAGGCCAATGCATCCAGGCTGAACCCGGGGGCAGAGGTGGTGGTGGCTGGATCAGAGGTCAGGGCAGTGGATCCAGGGATGATATCGGGCAAGAGGGTACTGATAGTAGAGGACGGTCCCACCATAACCCATGGGGGAGTGGCCTATGGCGCGGGAATGGTGGCGGCGAGGAGGTACAATGCCGCAGAGATAATCGATCCCCGCCCTTATGCCACGGGATCGCTAAAGGATATCTTCATCCAGCACAGACATATTGGGAGGGTTCTTCCTGCTATGGGCTACTACCCCCAGCAGATCAGGGAGCTGGAGGAGACCATAAACAACGCCGATTGCGATTCCGTAATCATCGGATCTCCGATCGACCTGGGCCGCCTCATCGAGATCAATAAGCCCTCCACCTATGTTCTCTACGATCTGGTGGACATGGGCCGGCCGTATTTGAGGGAGAGGATTGAGGAGTTCATATCCCAATCAATGCAGAGGTCTGCAGAAAAGGGGGTTGAGGCTGGCAGGATCGAGGGATCTTGCCCTTGACAGAGACCTTCACCACATTCTTTATGGGAGCCCAGCAGGCCCAGGCGATCTCACCTTGCAGCACAATTACCCGCACAATCTAGAGAAGGGCCATTAAGTGGATGGAGACTCGCATCCACGCACGTTCGCCCTTCCCTGGATAAGAGCCTCTCTTCAGATGCTCTCTTTGGAATCTTATTCAGAAGCTTTCTTCAGACTATCTTTTCAGATATTCTCTTCGGAAGCTCTTCAGATACCCTCGTCAGAATCTCCTTTCAGAGTTTCTCTTCAGAAGTTCTCTTCAGATACTCCCTTCAGAAGCCCTCCTCCTCCATCCAGTCGAGCCATTGAACCGAGCGGAGCTCTCTGGCGGTCGCCTCGTCAACGCCGTAGACCTGCTGATAGAAGTCCAAAGACCATTCAGCTACGTTTATGTCTGCAAATCGTTCTGGATAGGCGGCCTTGGCGATGATCATGGCCTCGATCGGATACTCCAGGCGCTTTGCCCAGTTGTAGGGAGTCCAGGGCAGAGCATAGACGCGCCCGTTTTTCACTGCTGAAAGCTCCTGTAGATTCTGGTAGTAGGGAGCAGTATACAGCTCGCTCGCCGGGTGGTAGCCCTGGGCGGTCGGGAGGACTATGACATCAGGATCCATATTCAGAATTTGTTCTGTGGAGACCACAACGAAGGCGCCCGTCCCATCGTATGCATTCTTGGCATTTGCAATATTCTCAATGAAGTACGACTCTATGGTATCCAGGCCCCAGGCCATGCCGGCACCCCCTCCCTCCCTTGCCCTTGGCGAGAGCCCCAGCTGCATCATACGAACCTTCTCATCCTCTGGAATATCCTTGGTACGCTTGCGTATCTCATCGATTTGCGATTCCAGGTAAGAGGCGATATCACCGGCATCCTCCTCTCGAGAAAATACCTCGCCCACCAGCCTGATCTCATCTCCGATGCGATCCACTGTTGGCTGCTCCTGAAATGGCGGGCCGACCAGCACTACCAGCGGTATTCCGAGTGATTCAATCGATGCGATGGTCTTCTCGATCTTCTCATCAGATCCCGCAGAAAATGCCCATGACCCCTCCCGGAGGAAGACCACATCCGGTTCCAGGGAGGCGAGTGTCTCATAGTTGACGGCAGTTGCGCCCTCGACCAGGACCGGGAGTTCGACCAGTTCGGGTATGAGGTATTTGACAGGATTCATGCCATTCTTGAATTCGTAGCTGCGGCCGTCCACCGTCTCGAAGGAGTAATTGAAGTCGGTCCGGCAGCAGGGAGCGCCCAGAGCTACAATCCTGTCCTGGATGCCCAGACGGTACATGATGCCCTCGACAAAACCATCATCTATGGCGATCACCCGTTCGATGCTCAATGGAACTTCAACATTCCGTCCGAGCATATCGGTTACGGTCTTGTGCTCCTCTGCTGAGATGGGCAGTGCCAGCGAGAGGCCCATTATCATCAGAAGAAGCAGAAGCAATTGCGTCTTTCGGTTCTTTATCATCATTCATTCCTCCGTTGTCCAGTCCATCCACTGGGCTGATCGCAGCTTTTCAGCTGTCTCCCGGTCCACTCCATAGACCTTCTGGTAGAAGTCCAGCAGCCACTGGGTCAGGTCTATGTCCTGGAATCGGTCCGGGTATGCAGCCTTGGCGATGACCATAACATCGATTGGATACTCCAGCCGCTTGGCGCAGTTGCATGGAGACCAGGGAAGAGCAGTAACATTCCTGTCCTGCACCGCCCTCAGCTCTTGCAGGTTCTGGTAGTAAGGGGCCTCATAGAGCTCTCGCGGCGGATGATATCCGGATGCTGTGCAGAGAACTATGGCATCGGGATCCAGGGCCAAAAGCTGCTCGGCATTAAGGGTCTTGAAGTAGCCCGGATCCCGGAAGGCATTCTCAGCGTGAACCAGATCCTCAATGAAGTAGGACTCTATGGTATCCAGGCCGAAGACCTGTCCTGCACCGCCCTCCTTCCGGGCAGAGGGAGACAGCCCCAGGATGAGAACTCCAGGCTTCTGCTCTTCTGGAACATCCGCAGTCCTCTCTCTCACCAGATCCACCTGGCTCACCAGATATTCCGCCAGCTCATCTGCCTCGCCCTCCTTGCCAAATAGGCTGCCTATGATTCTGATCTCATCGGATATGGTGGAGATGTCCTTATGCTGCTCCTCATTGAAGTTGTGAGCATAGAGCACCACCAGGGGTATTCCTAAAGACTCGAAGCTGGATATGGTCTTCTGGGCGGCCTCATCATTGTACCTTAAGGAGCAGTCGCCTGCTCTAAGGATAACCACATCCGGCTCCAGCTCGGCGATGGCCTCGAAGTTTGGTGCGGCATCGCCTTTGGCGACAATTGGAAGCTCTCTTAAACGGGGATACAGGAAGCTGACTGGATTTTCCCCATCCTTATAGACGATGGGCTCGCCTTTCACGCTCTCATATGTGTAGTTCCAGATCCTGGGAAGACAGGTGGAGCCTATGCCCACGATCTTATCCTCCTCTCCCAAGACCAGCATCGTCCCTTCTATCAGGCCGTCGCTGATGGTCACCACCCGATCTATCTCTGCCGGAACGGTCACATCCACGCCACGGCCATCCACAACTGTCCTCGTCCCCTCCGCTGCCAGGCAAGTGCTCATTAAAAGGAATGCACAAGCCAAAAAGACCGGCCATTTCTTCAGCAGTCTCATTCATCCCACCTTCTTTGTCTCTTGATCCGCCTCGACTGTTCCTTTTCCCTCAGATCCCGCGCCTTCAGGCCTCTCCAGAGCGGATCTGCCTCTTATCAACCCCACACTCCCCCAATCGATGGCTCAGGGTCTGAGAGAGGATAACACTCTCCTTTTTCCCGCCCCGCTGCAACCGATCCCAACCCTCATCAGAGGCCCCAATCATCCCCACAGCTCTCTTTCCAAAGCCTCTCATCTCCTCCCGGAGCGCCACATCCCTCGGCAGCACCACTCTTATCCCCCCAAAGCTCCTCACAGAGCGGACATCCTGATAGATCTCATCCATCGTCTCCTCGGTGATGACATTTCTTGAGGATCCTTCCTTGATGATGCGGTTGTCCTTCATCACCACCACCTTGTCGCAAAACCAGCTCACGTGATTGGGGTCGTGGCTGCAGGCCAGGATGGTGACTCCCCTCTCTGCGACCATCCTCATTATCCTCCAGATTCTGATCTGGTTGCTGAAGTCCAGAGCTGATGTCGGCTCATCCAGGAACATGAGCGGCGTCTCCTGGGCGATTGCCCTGGCCATCAGTATCATCTGGCGCTGGCCTCCTGATAGCTGATTGTAGGGATGATCGGCAAGCTCTGTCAGCCCCAGAAGATCCAGGGCCTCAGCAGCCTTCATCTTATCATCCCTGCTGATACCAAAGAATCCATTCAGCCGGGGGGTTCTGCCCATCAAGACCACCTCCCGGGCCAGATAGGGGAATGGAGGCTTATGCTCCTGGGGAACATAGGCCACTATCTTGGCCATGTCCTCGACCTTCAATTTCTTGATATCCTTTCCGTCCATACGGATAGACCCGCGATTGGACTTCAGAAAGTTCAGGCAGCACTTGAATAGGGTTGTCTTTCCGCAGCCATTGGGGCCAAATAAGCCACATAGCTCACCCTCGTTCACCTCAAAGGACACCCCCCTCAATACCGGGGTGTCTCCATAGCTGAAGTGAAGGTCTTTGACATCGAGCATTGGCGTCATCCCAGCATCGCCTTGCCTCTGGTCCTGAGAAGATAGAACAGGTATGGTGCTCCGAGGATGGAGGTGATGATTCCTACTGGGATCTCAGAGCTGGTGAGCGTTCGCGCCATGGTATCACAGACCAGAAGATAAGATCCCCCAAGAATGGCCGATGCAGGGATGACATATCGATGATCAGGTCCCAGCATCATTCGCGTGGCATGGGGCATCATCAGGCCCACCCAGGCGATAATTCCCACTGTGGACACTGCCAGGGAGGTTACAAGCGTGGCCAGGGTGATGAGGATGAACTTGTACTTCTCTGGGTTGACTCCAAGGGCTCTGGCCTCGTCATCGCCCATGGAGAGGATGTTCAGCTTCCAGCCCAGGGCCCACATGATCAGGAAACAGGGAATCATGATCGGAGCGAGAAGGCGGACGTCGCCCCATGTGGCATAATAAAAGCCACCCATCAACCAGAAGACGATCTCCCGCAGGGCAGCATCTGTGGCGATATACTTTAGGATGGAGACCATTGCAGAGAATATTGAGCCGATGATCACGCCAGCCAGGATCAGAGTCACTATGGGCGTCTCTTTCCTGACGCGGGCCAGGAAGTATGCCATGGCCACGGCCAGAGAACCAAAGATAAATGCAGAGAGCTGGATGGACAGGAAAAAGCTGGAATAGACTATGCCCATAGCGGCGCCAAAAGCAGCCCCAGAGGAGATGCCCAGGATATAGGGCTCGACCAGCGGATTTCTGAAGCAGCCCTGGAAGACTGCGCCTGCCGTGGCCAGGGCTGTGCCTACGATCACTGCCAGGAGGACTCGGGGAATTCTGAGTTCCCAAACGATGGTGTTATGAAGCTTGGTGACGCCGGTCACATCTGCAAAGGGAGATATATGGACCAGTACGATTCGATAGACATCGGCGATGGAGATGTTATAGGCTCCAAAGGTTATCGCCACCCCGACTGTGATGAGAAGAAGTATCAAAAGAGCTGAGAGTATCAGGATCTTGCGGCCTTCCGAGTAACCAGATGAGATATCGAAGCCCAGCCGCTCCAGCAAGCCTATTTTCCTGATTGTATCTGCCAATATTGCACACCATCCCCTTTTTCAAATCCGGTCATGATCACAGCCACAGCACACTTCTTATAATGATTAACAATTGATGTGAATCATGCCAATTATAGTAGCAAAAGATGCTTATTTCATATATATAAGGCTGCTGCTGAATGCCAAAACCGCCATGAATTGAGCAGTTTCATAAAAAAAAGAAAAAATGGTCGGCTCAACAACCCTCAGGTTAAGACTCCAAGGACCTTCAGGGGATGGACTCCAGCGCTCTGGAGGGCGACAAGCTCGTTGTTATTCGAGAGGCTGAACTCCTTGATGGTGGAGACGAAATCCTCTGGAGAGTCGATGGCATCCATCAGGACGACGTCCTCCTTCAGCCTGTAGGCCCAGCTCGGCCAGATGTCTGCATTGCTCATGCTCTCTGCCTTGCTGAAGTTGAACCCGAGGACCAGGCCGTCACCGGACTTGGATGATGCATCCCAGCGGATGAATATCCCTGCGACTCTGGTGCCGTTATTTTTCTCGGTCAAAGCGCTTGTCTCGTCTGCAGTGAGGGACTTGACGAAGAGGCCGCTC
Source organism: Methanothrix sp. (assembly GCF_016706325.1). Lineage (NCBI taxonomy): Archaea > Methanobacteriati > Methanobacteriota > Methanomicrobia > Methanotrichales > Methanotrichaceae > Methanothrix > Methanothrix sp. The sequence goes on from NZ_JADJJX010000002.1 coordinate 411,942, forward strand.
TTTCCAGGAGTGCAGTCCCAAGCTATCTGGAAGTAGTCATCTTTGCACCAGTTGGGACAAGCGATCACTGAGTAGCTCTGGCTGGCAGGATTCTCTATTGGGAGCTCCCTTTCCATATATTTCGCAAGCAGGAGGCCACTGGAGACTCCAGGGCAGAGGTGGTCATGGAGCTGGACGGACTTCATGAAGGTGTATGAGGTTTTATCATGAGCCCAGATATTGGCGATGGGCAGCATGTGGCTGAAGTTGCCCGGATCCCAGCTATCTACATTGGCGAGGATGGTCTCGGTATCGATCTTATCCTTATCCTGGATCTCGAAGCCGGAGGCGTCAGCCTTCACCTTCATGTAGACAGCTTCTCCGGTGTTTTTATTGAAGAAGCCGAACCAGAGGGGCTTCCAGGGAGCACTCAGGATGTTGGCCAGGTTCTCCTTTCCAGGAGTGCAGCCGGAGATCTCCATCACAGCATCAAGGCACAAATCTGTTGTCTGGCCATTGATCACCGGGTATCCGGCATTGGTGACGGCCAGGACGTTGGCATCTCCCTTCTCGAATCCCAGTTCTGTCATGGCGTAGTTCGTTGCATCAGCTCCTAGCTGGTACATATCCACCCCATCTCCCAGGGCCAATCCTGGCACCAGGAACATCAGGAGCAGAACAGTTACTGCAAATCTGTTTATTCTCAATTTATCTCCTCATCTTGTTCTGATAGCCTGCAATCAGCGAAGAGTTGCAGGTACAGAGATCCTTATATCACTGCAGGTTTATAACTTTTATGCAGATTATTCATACAAAACATGTCTTTATATAGATATTGTATATCGAATTCAGGCCAATGTAAACCGCAAAGGCGGCTGAGAGATGACCGCCCAGGCCTGCCCCAGAGTGCAGGGAAGGGCCCCTTGCAGAAATCACCTGCTATGAGTGCTGAAGGCGGCGATTTCATCATATAGTCAATTGTATCTTAGTTGTACTTTTTATTATGTAAAAATGGTTTATTGATATTGTTTTTCAGCAAAGGTACTTATCCTTATACGTAGTAGTTGATCTGCATGGAAGGACTGACTGCTGTCATGGGGAAGCTGGCTCGCCCCCAGAGATATCCCGTCGACCGCCGGGCAGATCAGATGGCTTTGGAGCTGCAGGCGGCAAAGGAGATCCTGGCTGAGGTCTTCAGAATAAAGATGACGGAGGTGGATGAGATGATCCTGTCTCGCCTGGATGAGGCCACAATCCCCCGGGACCGTCCAGAGGGGGATGGGCTCTGGCCGCGGGAGTTCCGGCTGGAGGATGGCTGAGGGCTTTTGGCCGCCGATTCCGGCCGTTCTCATCCTCAGCCCTATTCCAGCACCATCTCTCTCTCCTTTTTTCTTGCCTCCTCTTCCATCTTGCACTGATGGATCTCAGTGATCCCGTGGACCTCCAGAGCCTGCATCTCCTCATCCCGGTAAGAATGCAGCCTCTCCATGAGCAGATCGAAGTTCACCTTGTGGCCATCGAACTCCGGCCCCTCCACACAGGCCAGCCTCATCTGGCCGTCAACCTCCACCCGGCAGCTTCCACACATTCCCGTGCCATCGATCATGATGGGATTCAGGCTGACTGTGGTCTTGATCCCGAGGGGTTTTGTGATCTCGCTTACCCTCTTCATCATGGGGACCGGGCCGATCGCCACCACCACGTCCGGAGTCTCCCTCTCCAGCACCTCAGCCAATAGGTCGGTGACCAGGGCATTGCGTTCGGTGGTTCCTGTATCTGTGCAGACCAGCAGCTCATCTGAGACCGCCTCCATCTCCTCTCGCAGGATGATCAGCTCCTCATTTCGTGCGCCGATGATGCTTATCACCCTGCTCCCCTCGTTTTTGAGCTTCTTGGCAATGGGATAGAGAACGGCAACCCCCGTCCCCCCGCCAACGCATATCGCTGTGCCCGCCGCTTCCACCTCAGTGGGCCGGCCAAGGGGCCCGACCACATTCTCATAGGAGTCTCCTACCTGAAGGGTCTTGAAAAGGGCAGTGGACCAGCCCGCTACCGAGAATATGATGGTTATTGTCCCTTTGCCGGGATTTATATCCGAGATGGTCATCGGTACCCTCTCCCCAGACTCATTTGCCCTGAGCATCACAAACTGACCGGGCTGGGCCACCCGGGCGATCTTCGGGGCCTCAATCTCATTGAGGACCATCCTGCCCCCTGCCATCTCCTCTCGCCTAACTATCCTGTTCATCCTGCCACCTGTGATCCATCTTTCTGCTATTACGATTACTACAGAAGAGATGAAACCGATTCGATGATTTAAAAGTAGTGTATCCCGTCATTGGATATAACAATTGGCCTGGATTGAAGAGAAAAGGAAGCGGTGCGAGGATCATGCTGTGCGATCGCCTCACCCTAAAGGGATCAGAGAGCAGAGGAAGATCCTCTTCTATGCCGTGGCGAGCCTTTATTCCCTGGCTGGACGACAGAGAACCCTGATTATCCGTCAAAGACAGAAATTCATACAAATCGACACGATATAGTTAATTGTGATCCCGTAAGAAGCCATTGGAGAAGCATATTCTGCGTACTGATATCCTTTGTTGCATCCTTAAGTGCGGCCTCGGGCGATCAGTATGATGAGAGATCTGCATGATTGCATAAATAAGATCAAAGAGGAGGTCGATAAGATACCTCTTGATGATAGACCTCGTGTCCTCGTTGCCCTGCCCCAGCCCGGCGGGTGGGCCCGGCTGAAGGTTGGAATAATATTTAAGAGATCCTGGCTGTTATCGAGGTTGATTCGAGACCATACAGACTGTTTTTTTCTGGGTGCCGCGAGTCGGCCCTTCGGGCCTCCCGCGCTAATGCCCTGGGCCCCCTCAACGCCGGGGAGGCTTGGATACAATCGGAACTGGCCGTTGACCGGTTCGAAATGAAACAATACAAACATTAATTGTATGTGAAATGAACGAACAATGTGAAAATTGATGATAAGATATAATGCCATCACATTTTACAATTAGTATTAAATTCATAAGGTGGACTGGGCCACGACTTTTCAGCCATGGAAATTCAGCCGGAGAACGGGTAAGTCAGAATCCAACTTACGGTTTCAATTGGGCCACGACTTTTCAGCCATGGATACGGCAACTGTACGCAGGGTACTCAATGCGCCATGGTATCGTTTCAATTGGGCCACGACTTTTCAGCCATGGATACAAAAGAGACGGTGGTATGGATGATCCAAGAAGTAAAGTTTCAATTGGGCCACGACTTTTCAGCCATGGATACAGCCACCATATTTCGGCCTTTACTGCTATCGAAAAAAAGCCGATTTTCACGAACCTCCTTGACTTACACCTATATCTTAATGGAGTTGACCTTGTCAAAGAGGCTTTTTCGATATGCACGGACGTTTCACGCACCTCCCAGGGTTTCAGACACCACCCAGGTGCGTGAAACAGGGACGTTCTCCGTCCCAGAAATCCATCCGTCTGGCCCGGATGGCCCTGCTGGGCAGGGGGCCTGCTCCCAAATTAAGCAGTTCTGTTCTTATTTCTCAATGTTTAAATCTGTTACGGTTGCTTTTTCTGACGATCAGACGACAATCGCTCCTCGTTCTGATTCTTGTGGAGTGACTCCGATAGATCCGGCTCTGCCCATAACTGTACCATCCTCCGGCCCAAGGTCAGTAATCATAATCCTATCCTGATCATGTCTTATCAACTCAAACAGTGCAGCCTATGTCTCACCGGTGAGGGCCGATCATCCCGATATCACCACAGGGAAAACAATGGCACATTTGCTGGAAATAAGTTGCCTGGAGCTGGAACTTAAGTATTATAACTTGTAAAACCTCAGAAAATATCGCATATTGATGGTTTCAGGGTTGTTATATATTAATGCAAAAATTCTCCGGACGGGCCCGGTTGAAGGTTGGAATAATGTTCTGGAGATCCAGGCTGTCATCTAGGCTGATTAGAAACCATACAGACTGTTTTTTTTTCTGGGTGCCGCGAGTCGGCCCTCCGGGATGCTGATGAAGGGGCCCCACGAAGCCAGACAGATCGGACTGAGGAAGTCGATGGTTTTAGGTTGCGATATATTAATGCAAGAATTCTCCAGGCGGGCCCGGCTGAAGGCTGGAATAATATTTAGGAGATCCAGGCTGTAATCGAAGTTGATTCGAAACCATACAGACTGTTTTTTCTGGGCGCCGCGAGTCGGCCCTTCGGGCCTCCCGCGCTAATGCCCTGGGCCCCCTCAACGCCGGGGAGGCTTGGATACAATCGGAACTGGCCGTTGATCGGTTCGAAATGAAACAATACAAACATTAATTATATGTGAAATGAACGAGCAATGTGAAAATTGATGATAAGATATGATGTCATCACATTTTACAATTGGTATTAAATTCATAAGGTGGACCGGGCCACGACTTTTCAGCCATGGAAATTAAGTTCATGGACTCGATGCAACCTCTACTGCAATCGGTTTCAATTGGGCACGTCCTTTCAGACATGGATAAAATAACGTCCCTCTATTATGGGACGACTCATGTTCTATGTTTCAATTGGGCCACGTCCTTTCAGACATGGATACTATATGCAGCTAGCTATGGCTGCAGGCAACACTCCGGTTTCAATTGGGCCACGACTTTTCAGCCATGGATACGTCGGGAAATGGAAAGTGTCAAAGATCCGAAAGGTAAAGTTTCAATTGGGCCACGTCCTTTCAGACATGGATACAGAAATAATAGTTCTTTTGAGGTGAAGATAAAAGAAGTTTCAATTGGGCCACGTCCTTTCAGCCATGGATACAGCCGCCATTTTTCGGCCTTTGCTGCTATCGGAAAAAAGCCGATTTTCGCACATACCGTCAACTTTTATGAATACTTTTAGAAAGTAGGTCTCTGTTCAAGACCATTATCGATATGTGCTGGCCTTTCGCGCATCTCCCGGGGTTTTGGACACCACCTCGATGTGCGAAATTCGTTAGAAAAACGGTTATAATTTTACCCATCCGTCTGGTCGAATGGCCCTGCACAAATAGGGTGCCTGCTCTCCAGATACCTGCATTCTATTATTTCTCCCTGGGGCTATATATTAATTGTGCCACGATCAATGTAGCTGCAGACCGGACTGATTGCAGGTACGATTTAGCTCAATCAGCCGGATATCGCAGTGATAGATGATGATTATATGTTTTATGGCCTCAGACTATGACTGCTTTGGGCGAGGAATCCTCCGCTCTAACCCCGATGAACTCAATTCTATCATCCGCTCCGCCATCCGCCGGTCCCAGATCAATGATCATGATCCTGTCCTGGTCATGCTTGATGAGGCCAGTAAGGACAGCGATCAATTCCACCCGGCCTCTATCGAGGCTGATTCAAAGCTATGAAGGCTGTTTTTTCTGGGCGCTGTGATTCGGCTCTCCGGGATGCTTGTTAGGGGGGCCCACGAAGCCAGACAGATCGAAATGAGGATGTCGATGGTTTCGGGATGCGATATATTAATGTGAGAATTTTCCGGACGGGACTGGCTGAAGCATCGAGGCTGATTCGAAACCATACAGACTGTTTTTTCTGGGCGCCGCGAGTCGCCCCTCCAGGATGCTGATGAAGGGGCCCCATATAGCCAGACAGATCGGAATGAGGATGTTGATGGTTTTGGATTGCGATATATTAATGCAAAAATTCTCCGGGCGGGCCTGGCTGAAGGCTGGAATAATATTTAAGAGATCCGGGCTGTTATCAAGGCTGATTCGAGACCATACAGACTGTTTTTTCTGGGCGCTGCGAGTCGGCCCTTTCGGGCCTCCCGCGCTAATGCCCTGGGCCCCCTCAACGCCGGGGAGGCTTGGATACAATTGAAGCTGGCCGTTGATCGGTTCGAAATGAAACAATACAAACATTAGTTGTATGTGAAATGAACGAGCAATGTGAAAATTGATGAGAAGATATAATGCAAACGCATTTTATAATTAGTGTTAAATTCTTAAGGTGGACTGGGCCACGACTTTTCAGCCATGGATACAGGAGGATAAAGATGAGAACGATGATCGTCGGAGCGCTCGTGTTTCAATTGGGCCACGACTTTTCAGCCATGGAAATCTCAGGCGAAATGATGAGAGCATCTATGGATTTAACCAGGGTTTCAATTGGGCCACGACTTTTCAGCCATGGAAATTGGGATTTGGTAAGCACCCATCCTGAGATCGGTGACTTGTTTCAATTGGGCCACGACTTTTCAGCCATGGAAATGATGCCTCTTTTGGGGCTGATAGAAAAAAGTCTCTCCAGTTTCAATTGGGCCACGACTTTTCAGCCATGGAAATGAAAGAGGATGGCCGCCAACCCAACTAACCCAGTGATCGTTTCAATTGGGCCACGACTTTTCAGCCATGGAAATATTATTATATCATCTCAGATTTCCGAAATATAGCTCATGTTTCAATGGGGCCACGACTTTTCAGCCATGGAAATTCTTAAGAGCCTGGGATACGTCTTTGTGCTCTTCAGAGAGGTTTCAATTGGGCCACGACTTTTCAGCCATGGAAATTAGTAGTACATATCATGTACTCGCTTGAACTGGTAATAGTTTCAATTGGGCCACGACTTTTCAGCCATGGAAATTCGTCAACGGCGTGGACAAATCCACGTCAACAATAAGTTTCAATTGGGCCACGACTTTTCAGCCATGGAAATATAAAAACAAACTGGATTTCAGTCAAACGACGATAAGTTTCAATTGGGCCACGACTTTTCAGCCATGGAAATGGCGGCCATTTTTCGCCTTCTACTGATATCGAAAAATTGGCCATTTTCGAGAGGTACGCCAACTAACGTAGAGTTGTTTACAAAGTGCGTCAGTCATCACAGGAGTAATCGCTATTGGGGGACGCTTCGAGCGCATCCCGGTCCTCCCGGAACCACCTAACCTCTCGAAAGACCTTTTGCTATTATTATTATCTTTCGCTTAAGTGATGTACAACCCGGCTCCAGGAGGCGCGGGAGACCTCGCAAAAGAGAGAATGCAGGCATCCAGTGGATCTGAGCCCAGCTCTCCTCGCAGGCGCAGATGCGCGAGAGCCTCTCTGGGCGGGCCAAGAGAGATCTGGCTGTGGTGTGATATATTCCTAAACGGCCTGATGCCGGCTATGATAAGCATCATCGGGGCGGTCCCCAGGCGAAGGGGCCAAGGCCGAAAATGGGCGCCCTGGCCAAGCTCGATTGAGGCTCTTGCTGCCTCAGAAAGCTCGATTTTTGATTCCGAATCCATAGCCATCTTCGCTCTCAATCCTCTTTCCCTCCCCCTGGTCATGGGTGCTTTTCCAGCTTCCAGTTGAAAGCGGGGGGCAGACCCGGCCAGGGCAGCCCTCCCGGAAGAGACCTCTGCTCAAATCGCCCTAAGCATTCTCTTGTCTTCCTGGCCCGGCCATTCGAATATCCGCCCGGGATCAGAAAGCCTGCCCCATAATCAGACCCATGCCGCTCTCGCCCCGGAGAGGCAAAGACAGGCTGAATGGAGATTGTGGCTCCAGGTCAGTCCACAGGAGAACAGAGATGCCTGTCGATCTCTGCGCTCAACTAATTTCACTATAAGATTTCAAACTTTATCTATCATGATAATGTATTAATAACGAAAAGTCTTAAGTACAAGCTATAATTTAACATCAACCAGGTAATATTGCAGATTTCGGATGACTGTTGTGCTCCGGCAATCTGATTGTAAAGAATTGGAGGAAGATGGATGAAGAAAAGAAACCTTTGGAAGCCAATATTGGCAATGCTGATATGCTCTTTATTTTTCATGAGCTCAGCTGCCCTGGCATCGTACCCCAAGACCTTCACCGATACCCAGGGCCGGGAGATCACCCTGGATGAAGCCCCGCAGAGGATAATCACCAGAGCTCCGGACGAGGCGAGAGTCGTAATCGCCCTGGGATACGGGGACAAGCTGATCGCCGGGGAGCAGGCCACAAAATCCTGCCTCTGCCCCATGACATTCGGCAACGTCGCTGAAGGATGCCTGAACTGCTATGAGACGATCATCGATGGGCGAATGCCCGACCTTCCCGAGATCAGCACCAGATACGATATCTATTTCGAGGAGATCGCCAAGCTGAAGCCTGATCTGATCTTCTGTGGAAATCTGAAGGATGCTGAGGCCTTTGAGGACAAGATCGGCTGCCCAGTAGTGGTCCTGGGCGGATCGGGATGGAACTTCGGCGAGGATGGCTATTACGATAGCATCCGTGTGGCCGCCGAGGCCCTGGATGCCGAGGAGGAGGCAGAAGAGCTGATCTCTTTCGCCCTGAACAAGGTAGAGATGATCGAATCGGTGACAAAGAATGTCGATCCCGAGAAGAATCCAAAGGTCTACTTCGCCTCCAGAGGCGCTGGAACGGGATTCTATGATCCCAAAGAGGGAAGGGACTTCACCAGAACCGAACCCAATTACGATCCCCTGGTCATGGCCGGCGGCAGGAACGTCGCCTCTGAGATCGAGGGCAACACAGTGAATGTTCCCCTGGAGCAGATCATAGCCTGGAATCCCGATTACATATTCATATCCAACAGCGCAGCCGGGAACAATACAGGGCTTGAGTTCATCAAGAACAGCCCCGATCTGGCCTCCATCAACGCCATAAAGGAGGGCAACGTCTACAATTGCTTCTATCCCCACTGCCGCGGACAGCCTCCAGACAGAAACCTCCTCAATATGATGTACATGGCCAAGATCATGTACCCGGAGGAGTTCAAGGACCTGGACCTGGAGAAGGAGGGCAATGAGATATTCAAGGCCTTCTTGGGAGTGGACGGGGTATTCACTGAGTATGCCGACTATATGGTCTGGCCCAGAGAGTACCTGGACAGCCTGAAATAGGTGCAGTAGGTGCATTAGGTGCAGTAGGTGCATTAGGCGCAATAGACGCAATAGATGCAACAGATGCAATAGATGCAACAGGTGTAATAGGTGCAATAGGTGTAATAGGTGCTATCATGCCGGGAATCATAGACTGGGATGAGCTGTGGAGGGCCACCCATGCAGGCGGATTTCACCACCATCATGGCCGGGACGGCCAGGATCTGGTATCCCACTGGGATAGCCGGGCCCGGGGGTTCAACAAGAGGGTGATGAAGAACACAGAGAGGGCGGCAAGCCAGGTGGCCACCCTCGGCCTCCTCCCCCATGAGACTGTTCTGGATGTGGGCGCCGGCACAGGAAGGCTGGCGATCCCCATGGCTCGATTGGCCAAAAGCGTGACCGCTCTGGATCAATCCATAGGAATGCTGCAGTGCCTGGAGGAGAACATGGCCAAAGAGGGCATAGAGAACATTCGCTGCATCCATAAGAGCTGGGAGGATCTGGCTGAGGAAGAGATCGAGCCACATGATGTGGTCTTATCCTCCAACTCCCTTGGGGTGTTAAATCTAAAGGAGTCCCTGGCCAAGATGGACTCCCTGGCCAGAAGAGCAGTCTATATCTTCACATTCGCCGATCGGAGAAGAGATGATGGGCTGGCCGATTTTCTGAGCCGGGGAAAGAATGTCCGGCGCCGCCATAGCGGTCCTGCCGACTATCTGGTGATATACAACCTTCTTGCTGATATGGGAATCTACGCCGACATCAAGATCTTGGACTGGCAATCCTCCGAGTACTACTCAAGCCTGGATGAGGCGGTTGCGGATCTGCGGGAGATGTACGAGATACCGGCAGAGAGAGAGGCCGAGCTGCGAGAGTTCCTATCCGGGAAGCTGACCCAGAGCGAAAAAGGACTGGGCATGCACCGCCGTCACCGCCAGGCTATGATCTCCTGGCAGAAAGGGGAGCCTGTCTCCACTTAATGTGATTGTATGATTTTTAGGAGGTAAAAATGGTCTCTATTCCCGTTCTGGCCGGATCGGCTCTTTTGATAGTGCTGCTGGCTGCATCCATCCGGGTGATCAGACAGTACGAGAGGGGGGTGATATTCCGCCTGGGCAAGATCAAGAAAGAGAGAGCTCCAGGCCTCTTCGCCCTCATCCCTCTGGTGGATAAGATGGTCCGGGTGGACATGAGGGTAAGAGAGCTTGATGTCCCCAAGCAGACGGTGATCAGCCGGGACAATGTCACCCTGGAGGTGGATGCAGTCATCTACTACAAGGTGACTGATGCCTCGAGGGCGATCGTCGAGGTGGAGGACTTTGAGGCGGCCACTCTTCTTCTCGCCCAGACCACTCTGAGGGATGTCCTGGGGCAGAATGAGCTGGACACCATCCTCTCCGACCGGGATGATCTCAATATGAGGATCAAGGAGATCCTGGACTCGACCACTGTTCCCTGGGGGATGCACGTGGTGATGGTCACCATGAGGGATGTCTCATTGCCTGAGAACATGCTGCGCGCAATCGCCCGCCAGGCAGAGGCGGAGAGAGAGAAGAGAGCCCGTATAATCCTGGCAGAGGGAGAATACCAGGCCTCAATGATGATGAACCAGGCTGCAGATATGTACGAGGATAAGCCCAGCGCTCTGAAGCTGAGGGAATACCAGACCCTGACTGAGATCGCTAAAGAGAAGAACTTGATTGTGGTCTCCACTGGATCGGACGATGGCTGCAAGAACTCAGATCTTCCCTTTTTCTTGGGCTTGGCCAGGGCGGCTGTGAGCAATAAATGACCAGCTTTCGGGCACTCTTCTTCCGGGGCAAGCCCGATGCTGGCCACACTCGGTCAAGAAGGTCAGGCAAGAAGAGCAGCCACGAGCTAGCCCATGAGAGATTCAAGTTCATCAGAATCTTATTCGTGCTGGGCATCGTTGCTCTCCTGGTCCTCCTCACAGGGATAATAATCACCCTCGGCCCCCTGAACATATCGGTGTCCGACTCCTATTATGCCCTTCTGGGGCGCTTTTGGCCGCAGCACTTCTATGTGGATGAGCTCACCAGCCGGGTGGTCTGGAACATCCGCTTTCCCAGAATCCTGGGGGGGATAATGGCCGGCTTCGGGCTGGGGATATGCGGCTGTGTGATGCAGGCGGTCTTAAAGAATCCTCTGGCCAGCCCCTTCACCCTGGGTATCACCGCCGGAGCGCAGTTCGGCATATCTGTAGCTGCAGTTGTGGGCTTCTCCTTTCTGGCCGGCCCCTACTTCATCATCGGCAATGCCTTTCTCTGCGCCCTCTTCTGCTCTCTTTTCATCATCGGCCTGGCCGCCATCAAGGGAGCGACCTCTGAGAACCTGGTCCTGGCAGGGATCGCTGTCAACTACTTCTTCACGGCTGTAAGCCAGCTTCTCAAGTATTTCTCCACCGACGAGCAGCTCCGCCTCATGACCAACTGGGGAATGGGGGATCTGGCAGCATTCTCCTGGACCAACTCCCAGATACTATTGGCAGTCTTCATCATCTGCATCCCTCTGCTTATGACCAAGTGCTGGGACCTGAACATCATGACGGCAGGAGACGAGACCGCCAAGAGCATTGGGGTCAATGCCGAGAATACACGCATATTCATAATGGTGGTCAGCAGCCTGCTGGTTGCCACCATCGTCTCCTTCATGGGGACCATCGCCTTTGTGGGGCTGGTTGCCCCTCACATGGCCCGGATGGTCATAGGGGGAGACCACCGTTTCCTCATTCCCGCCTCCGGAGTGCTGGGCGCACTGGTCCTTATGTCTGCCGATGCCGTGGGAATGAATCTGATCGCCCCTACCATCATACCCACCGGGATCATGACATCGATCGTGGGAGTGCCTTTCTTCATGTATCTGATGATGAAAGGAAAGAGAAAGGAGTTTTGGACATGATGATCAAGCTTCAGGCCAAAGATATAGATTTTGGCTATAGCAGCAATAAAATACTTGAAAATGTGAACTTCGAGATCGCCCCCTCAAAGCTGGTCACAATAGTGGGGCCCAATGGCTCTGGCAAGTCCACTCTGATCAAGTGCATAGATAGAATCCTTGCCCCCCAGGGCGGGAGCATTCTCATCGACCGGAAGGATGTGACCAAGATGGACAGAATGGATATGGCCAGGTATCTCTCCTATGTCCCCCAGAGCTCAGTGAGGATCTTTCCCACCAATGTCTTTGACACCATCCTGATGGGCAGAAGGCCTCATATCGGCTGGCTGGGAAGTGAGAGAGATGAGAATAAGGTCTGGGAGGTGATGAGGCTCCTTGATATTGAGAAGCTGGCCATGAGCAACTTCAGCGAGCTCTCAGGCGGCCAGCAGCAGAAGGTCCTGATCGCCCGAGCATTGGTTCAGGAGGCAGAGGTGATGCTCCTGGATGAGCCCACCAGCAATCTGGACATCTGGCATCAGCTGGATGTGATGAACATCATCCGGGATGTGGTCAAGAAAAAGGGGATCACTGCCATCATGGCCTTGCATGATCTGAATCTCGCCTCCTACTACTCCGACCGGATCATCATGATGAAGAGGGGCAAGATAATAGCTGCTGGCGATCCCCAAACGGTGATCACCGAGGAGAACATAGCAAAGGTCTACCGGGTGGAGGCGGCGATAAGGAGCATGTCCGACCGGCCGGTGATAATGCCCTTGCGGCAGATCCGGGGAGCAAGGGCCTGATTTTTCTTTTTTCTCTTTTTTCTCTCGTTTCTCTTTTGTTTCTCTTTGTCTCTCTCTCATTCCTTTTTTTCTTTTTTCCCTCTTTCTTTTTCCCCCCCCTTTCTTTTTCTCAATCAAGCCTTCGGCCCATATGCAATGATCCTCATGGAATTCATTATCACCGGGATGGATGACAGCTCATGCAGGAGGGCTCCGGAGACCGGATTGAGAACTCCCGGCACTGTCAATACAACTGCTACCGCCAGCACCCCAAGGGAGAATACCAGGTTGTGCTTAATGGTCTTGATCGCTTTTCTTGAGACCTTGATCAGATGGGGCATCTTGGAGAGATCATCTGAGAGAAGGCCAATGTCCGCCGTCTCCATGGCCACATCAGTTCCAGCAATGCCCATGGCTATTCCCACATCTGCCTGGGCCAGGGCCGGCCCATCGTTCACCCCCTCGCCAACAAATGCCACCTTGCGCCCCCTGGATTGCAGCTCCTTTACTATCTGAACCTTCTCCTGTGGCATCTTCTCGAAGAACAGCTCCCGGACCCCGATTCTGCTGGCCACCCTTTCTGTGGCTGCCTGGTTATCGCCGGTGACGATCACCACATCCAGGCCCAGCTTCTCCAGCTTCTGCACGACATCATCTGCCTCCTGCCTCAGCTCGTCCTCGAATACAAAGAGCCCCTCTGTCCGGCAGCCTGCAGCCATCAGTATAACGCTGCAGCCTGCAGCCTCCAAAGATCGCGCCCTCTCTTTTACATCCTGATCGACGCTGATCCCCTCCCGTTCCAGGCTGCTCGCCCCCCCTAAAAAGATCTCCTCGCCCTCCACCCTGGCCCTTACCCCCAACCCGGGCAGAGCCTCGAAGGACTGGGGATCGAGAGGATCCAGGCCTCTGCTCTTGGCCTCATCTACCATTGCTCTGCCCAGGGGATGCTCGCTGAACTTCTCTCCCCTGGCCGCCTTCTCCAGCAGCTCTTCTTGCGATGACTCTCCCAGGGGCACAATGGAGAGAAGCTTCGGCTTTCCGGCAGTCAATGTCCCGGTCTTGTCGAATATCACTGTATCCACATTGGATAGAGCCTCGATCGTCGCCCCCTTCTTGACGAGGCTTCCTCTCAGGGCGGCATTTCCAATGGCGGCAACAAGGGCCGTCGGCGTGGCCAGCACAATGACGCAGGGGCAGAAGACGATGAGCATGGTGATGGCTCTCATCACATCCCCGCTCCACCACCACAAGAGCCCCCCGGCGATGAGGGCTGTGGGCATATAGATCTTAGCATAGCGGTTCAGCAGCCTCTCTATGGGCGGCTTGTGGGCCTGAGCCTCCTCGATCAGAGTGCGGATCTGGCCCAGGGTGGTCTCGCTTCCTGTTCCAGTGACGAGCACCTCAATCGCCCCCACCTCCAGAAGGGTTCCGGCAAAGACCTTATCCCCTGTCTTCTTCTCCACCGCCAGGCTCTCCCCAGTTATAGCTGCCTGGCTGACAGAGGCCAGTCCGGAGATGACCTCGCCGTCCACTGCAATCCTCTCCCCGGAGCGGACAAGAAGAGTATCCCCCGTTTGAATCTCCTCCAGGCAGACGATCAGATCCCGGCCCTCTCTGCGCACTGTGACGCTATCGGGCAGGAGGCGGGAGAGCGATTCCAGAGATTGATTGGCCCGGGCGGCGACGAACTCCTCCAGAAGGCCTCCTACGAGAAGGAGGACGGCCACCACCGCTGCTGCTGCATACTCGCCGATGGCAATCGCGGCCATAGTGGCAATGGATACCGGTATATCGGCGGTGAAGTCCTTCTCTCTTATGCCCTGCAGAGCAGACCACCAGATATAAGAGGAGCCGACCAGGGCCGCTGCCAGATAGAGGATGCTTCCACTCTCATGCACCTCACCATGATACAGGCCGCCCGGATCGGTGATCACAGCCAAGATCAGGAGAATGCCGCTGGCTAAGGTGAAAATGGTTCCGGGATCGACAAGAAAACTCCTGTAGCGATGCAGCCAGTGCCTGCTCTTGCAGGTAGCGGCTCTGGAGGCCGGATCATTCATATTATTGTCAAGCATCTTATCTTAATCTCCTATATCTCCTGATTCCCGTATGCTTTTATATTACGTCTGTTGATGGCCGTAACAATCAGGCAGGAGACGGCTTGATAAATAGTTATCGAGAAACCTGGCTGCATTGCGCCTGCAACCTTCATAGGAGCATACTGGCTTTTTTCATCGGCTGTTACCGCTCCCGGCGGTGGTTAGAACTGGAACGTCGGCATCCCCTTCTCAATTCTGAGATCCTGCATCGCCCCCTGGGCGGCACTGCCCCTCAGCGCTTCCATTGCTGCATTGTCTGCCATGGCCAACCGGAATCAATGCCAGTAGAAGGATCATGTTACTGTCTGATACCTTATTTTCCGGCGAATTCCTTCGCCGATATTCATATGGTATTGAGTTATTTAAGATTTTTGCTTATATTTGTATTACAAAGTGAATGCAATGAGTTAAGGATAATATGGAGTTGATACTTGCTGTATAGAAGTTGATACTTGTTGTATAGAAATTGATATTTGTTGTATTTATAGCTGATATTTGCTGTATAAACGCTAATAGTTGCTGTATTTATAGCTTAAATTTGCTATATTTTGTTCATAAAACTGATTTTAATATATCATTTTTAAATTCATATAAAAAATAAGTGGGGCCAATAGCTACTTTCTACAGAAAAGTTAATAAAGATTGGGTTGAATCCACAACCATTGTGTGTCGTAATCACAAAAGTGAACAATTGTAAATAAATTGTGAAAACAGTCAAAAAAGGTTGATTAGAAGAGAGGAGAAGGATGATGATGCATAATCTACCAGATGCTAAGCCCTGCAATCTATGGAAAGAGGCCTTAATCGGAGTCGTACTCGCCTGCATCTGTGCGGCACTGATCTGTCCAGTATGTCTGGCCCAATCAGGCGATGCGAAGGGGTCATCCCCCAGGAGCGTGGATATCATTCACCTGAGCGGTGGTGACTCCGGCTATCCCACGCCATTCATGCACTATCCCCGAGGTCCTGGAATATACAAGATGAACCTGATCTTCGATTGCCTGATAGAGAGGGATGATAAGGGCCTGATCCCCTGGCTGGCAGAGAGCTGGGACATCAGCTCTGACGGGAAGGAGTATACATTCCATCTGAGAGATGATGTCAATTGGGCTGATGGCGAGCCCTTCACTGCAGAGGATGTGAGATTTACCATCGAGTACGAGAAAGAGCACTCACCAGCATCAGCCTATGATCTCTCATTGGTCTCGGATATGAAGGTGATCGATGAGCACACCATCAAGTTCATCCTCAGCCAGCCCATGGCTCCTTTCCTGGACGAGATGGCCTCAGTGCGGATAATCCCCCAGCATATCTGGGAGAAAGTTGATGACCCCAACGCCTTCGACGCTCCAGAGGCGGTAATTGGCACCGGCCCGTATACACTTGAGGAGTACAACAAGGAGCACGGCACCTACAGATTTGCCGCTAAAGAGGACTTCTGGGGACCGACCCCCAGGGTAAAGAGCATCGAGTTTGTGCCCGTCAGCGATGCCACAGTGGCCTTCCAGCAGAGTGCAATCGACTTTGTGGGCCTCTCTGCTGACCTGGTGGATATGTTCAAGAGCGACCCTGAGGTCTACATCTTCCAGCAGCCGGCCGTCTGGGGATATGAGCTGACATTCAACATGGCCAAGAATCCAATTCTAAAGGATAAAGCAGTACGCCAGGCATTTGCCTATGCCATCGACCGGGAGGAGCTGGTGGAGAAGATCGGAAGGGGTGCGGGCAAGCCAGGAAGCATGGGAATTCTGCCCCAGGATCATATCTGGTACAATCCAGATCTGCCCGAGTATGAGCACAATGCCGAAAAGGCGATGAAAATCCTGGAAGAGGATGGCTGGAAGGACAGCGATGGCAATGGGGTGATGGATAAGGATGGACAGGAGCTCTCATTCGATATAATCCTCTCCAGCGACCAGGCGAGAATCGGCGAGCTGGTCAAAGAGAGGCTGAAGGAGGCTGGTATCAGTGTCAACATCCAGGCGATCGAGAGCAAATCCAGAGATGCAAAGCTTGGCAGTGGCGACTTCGAGATAGGGATCAACGGCCATGGTGGCTGGGGATTTGATGCCGACTACCTGAGAGCCAAATTCTGCGGCGAGTCATTTGGCATAGAGGGAGCAGGCCACGGAAGGCCGCTTACCGGGTACCAGAACGATAGGGTGGATGAGCTCTGCCTGGCCCAACTGGGCGAGATCGATGAGCAGAAACGCAAAGAGATCGTCTATGAGATTCAAGAGGTCCTGGCAGAGGATGTGCCGAGCATTCCCCTCTATTATACTGCCAGCTACAATGCCTATCGTCCCGCAGTCTATGATGGCTGGATGAACATGTTCGACCATCATGAGATGACTCACAGCAAGCTGTCATATCTTGACCGCAGCGAATTGGAGAATTGATGAGATGGTGGGTGCAAACGAAAATACTGCCTATCTGGCTGAGCACTGGAGAAACCTGACACAAAACAGGAGAAGAGGGCCTCATTCCGCCCTCTTCTGGGACAGAAGAGCAGAAGGATACTCCCGGGGTGTCTCCAAGGAGAGAAAGCAGAATAAGTCGGATCAGTTCTTCGATCTGATAGCCAGCACCGGTCTATCCCTGGATGGAGCTGAGGTTCTCGATATAGGCTCTGGGCCGGGGACCCTCGCCCTGCCTCTCGCCGAATTGGGGGCCAAGGTGACAGCAATCGACATCTCAGAGCAGATGCTGGCCCACTTGAAGAAGAGAGCGGCAGAAGAGGGATTGAATATCGAGAGGAGCATTCACTCTGGTTGGAGTGAGATAGATATCGATTCCCAGGGATTCCGGGGTCGCTTCGACCTGGTGGTCGCCTCCATGACCCCCGGGATCGATGGTCCCGATTCCTTTGAAAAGATGATGGCCGCATCGAAGGGCGTATGCTACTACAGCAACTTCGTCGCCCGGAGGTGGGACCCTTCCTACTACGAGCTATACCGGATGCTCTTCAATGAGTCGTATCCAGAAGGAGGCTATGGCTTTTCCCTGCCTTTTATGTATCTGTACTCCATGGGCTACAGGCCTGCCATCAAGCTCTCCAAGAGCTCTTGGAAGAACGAGGAGACCGTCGAGAATACAGTGGAGACGGTATCTGGATTTTTCAGCAGCAGCAAAATTATCGATGAGGATATGAAGCTCCGGATCAGAGAGTACTTCGAAAAGAGAGCAGAAAACGGCCTCGTTCAATCCACATCTGACAGCATAATAGGCATGATGGTATGGAAGAAGGATCAATTATCTGATATCTGATGACATGGGGATCATGATTCCGAATGGGGTTTAAGGGATGAGGTCAAGAGAGCGAAAGGGCATGGCGGTTCAATACGCCACCGTCCTTTTCATCATCCTTGTGCTGAACTTTTTTCTTCCCAGGATGATGCCAGGGGATCCATTTCTGATCCTGTCTGCAGATGCAGAGAACGAGGTCGTATCCGTTCTGACTGAGGAGCAAAGGGAGTATTTCAGGAGCTACTATGGACTGGACCGGCCGGTCCACGAGCAGTTCATAAGCTATCTGGGCTCGCTGGCCAGAATGGATCTGGGAGATAGCATCTACTACAAGGTGCCGGTCAGTGATGCAATATGGTTGCGCCTGCCCTGGACGGCGCTGATCGTTGTGGGAGCGAGCATCATAAGCACTCTCGTCGGCATACTCCTCGGCCTTCTCTCTGCCAGGAATCGAGAGAAGGCGGGCGACAAGCTCCTGCTCCTCGGCCTGATCAGCTTTTCTGAGATCCCCTCATTTCTGCTTGGCCTGATCATCCTTTTGGCATTTGCCGCCCGGCTGAAGATCTTTCCCCTGGCAGGGGCGGTGACCCCATTCGCCAATTACTCCGGGCCGCTGGATGCCGCCTGGGATATCGGGTACCATGCCGCCCTTCCCATAATCACCCTCTCCCTCACCCAGCTGACTGGAACCTTCTTGCTGGTTAGAAATACTCTGGTCACTGTGATGACCAAGGATTACATCAGGACGGCCAAGGCCAATGGAATAGGAGAACGTCTGGTCTGGACCAGGCATGCCCTTCGCAATGCACTTCTGCCTGTGGTCACCCGGGTTGGGTTCATGATCGGCATGCTCATGGGCGGGTCGGTACTGGTGGAGAATGTCTTCTCCTATCCGGGTGTGGGAAGCCTTCTCAGGGAAGCTGTAGTTGCCAGGGACTACCCCCTCATCCAGGGGATCATGCTCATAATGGCAGTGAGCATCCTCTCAGTCAACTATCTGGTGGACATCATCTATGAGCATCTGGACCCAAGAGTGGCAAGCTATGAGGCGGCATGACCTTCGACTCCTATAACCGGCAAAAGGATGCTGCTCTGCTGAAGGCTGCCCGAAAAAGCAGCAGCGCCTGGCTGCAGCAGCATCTTCAATACCACCGGCAAAGCCAGCGCCCGTGGAGCAGAATCATTGGATCGATGCTCTGCACATTCGGCAAATTCACTATGGCAGGAAAGATAACCCTACTCGGCCTGCTTCTCATTGTATTCGTGGCCGTATTTGCTCCATTTATAACCATCTACGAGCCATCGGCCATATCTGGAGGCTCCCTGGAGCCGCCGGGGCCAGAGCATATCCTGGGAACGGATGAGCTGGGAATGGACATCTGGTCTCAGATATGTTACGGAGCCAGGATGAGCCTGATCATCGGCCTGGCGGTGGCGCTGATATCCGGGGTTGGAGGAGGCGCTCTGGGGCTATTGGGCGGCTATTTGGGAGGGAACTGGGATAGAGTTCTCCTCCGGGCGATTGATATCACCATGGCCCTGCCGAGCTTTCCCCTGTTGATCGTAATAGCAGCATTTCTCAATCCCAGCATCCTCAATGTGATACTGGCGCTCGTCTTTCTGAGCTGGGCTAAGCCGGCCAGGATAGTGCGTTCCTCTGCTCTGGCCATGAAAAAGCAGCATTACATCATCTCCGCCAGGCTCAATGGAGCCAGCCCCTCCTATATCATCAGGAGGCACATCATGCCCGAGGTGCTGCCGGTCCTGTTTGTCAGCATCCTCAATATAGCATCTTATGCCATTGTGGCCGAGTCGGGCCTGGCATTCCTGGGGCTGGGAGATCCCACTTCCAAGAGCTGGGGCATGATGCTCCACTATTCAACCAGCTTCCGCTCGATCTACTTCACCCCCTACTGGCAGTGGTGGCTTATACCACCATTAGTGGCACTGATATTTCTCCTCCTCTGCCTGGCCTTCATCGGCAGGGATATGGAGAGGGTCATCGATCCAAAGCTGAGGATGGGAGGCCGATCATGATGCCGCTGCTCCAGATCAATGATCTGTCCGTTGATTACCTATCAGAAGGAACAGCGGGCAGATCCTTCCGAGCAGTGGATGGAATCAGCTTTGCTTTGGAGAGAGGGGAGATGCTTGCCGTGGTGGGGGAGTCTGGAAGCGGCAAGACCACCCTTGCTCTGGGAATCATGAGGCTTCTTCCTGAGAATGCCAAGGTTACGGGGTCGATAATCCTCAAGGGCAGGGATTTCAATTCTATGTCGGAGGAGGAAAAAGACCAGATCCGCTGGAAGGAGATTGCTGTTGTATTTCAAAACAGCCTTGAGGTCCTAAATCCGGTGATGAGGATGGAGGATCAGATATGTGAGCCCATGATAAAGCATCTGCATATCGAAAAGGACGAGGCAAAAAAGAGAGGCTCAGAGCTCTTCCGCCTGGTTGACCTGGATCCGGTCTGGCTGAAGGCCTATCCCCACCAGCTCTCCGGCGGGATGAGACAGAGGGCGCTGATTGCCATGGCTCTATCATGTCAACCCGAAATTCTGATCCTCGATGAGGTGACATCGGCTCTGGATGCCTTCACCAAAGCAAAGATAGCCGATCTGCTCAGGAGGCTGCAGAGGGATTTTGGATACAGCATGATACTGATCTCCCATGATATCAGCTTTCTCTCTTCCCTCACCAACAGGATGATGGTGATGTATGCCGGCCGGGCTATGGAGCGGGGAGATACAGATAAGATGATAGACCATCCCCTGCATCCTTATACCAGGGGGCTCATCAACTCCACACCTGGCATCTTCCTCTACCGAGACCTATGGGGGATACCGGGAGAGGCTCCATCAGGAGCAGTGCCGGGCTGCCCGTTCTACTCCCGTTGCACCCAGAGAGTCGATCTATGCATGAGCAGCTCACCGGCTCTGCAGCCTGTGAACAGCGAGCGGGAGGTGGCTTGCCATTTGGGTGGGGTTGTCACCCTTCTCTCCGCCTCGGGGATGAACTACTGCTACCGCCTGCCCGATGGAGGGGTGCTTGATGCCGTAAAGGACGTCTGCCTGGATATCAGTGAGGGTGAGGTCCTGGCCATCGTCGGCCAGACGGGCTCGGGAAAGTCAACCCTCGCCCATATGCTGGCCGGGGTGATGGGCTCTGGGGTGGGGGAGATCTATTTCAAAGGAAACAGGATGAATGGAGAGGGATATGGATCTCAATATGGCGGGATTCAGATAGTCTTCCAGGATCCGGTCAACGCCACCAGCTCCAGGTTCACCGTTCTGGATGCAGTGAAAGAGCCTCTGGATATCAACCATCTGCAAAGGCCAGAGGAGAGGGTCGAGCTGGCGAAGGCAGCTCTTGCTTCAGTTGGCCTTTCCAGCTCTGAGCAATTCCTGAACCAATACTGTGGGAGGCTGAGCGGGGGCCAGAGGCAGAGGGTGGCCCTGGCCCGGGCGCTTATAATGAAGCCCAAGCTCCTGATCGCCGATGAGATCACCTCCTCTCTGGACGTATCCACTGCCGCCAATGTCCTCCGGATGTTGAAAGGGCTGCAAAATTCCCAGGGGTTCGCCATGATCTATATAACCCATGACCTCATGGTCGCCCTCAAGGTGGCAGACAGAATCGCCATCATGGAGAGGGGTAGGATCATCGAGATCGGCAATTCTCATCAGGTGATTCTTCATCCCCAGGAGGAGGCGACAAGAAAGCTGGTGGAGACGAAGATGAATCGAGAAGAGCTGATTCCTGGTGGCTGATAAATAAAACCCCATTAGGGAGCTTTGATGTTGATGGCCCCTCTGGTATTTATGAGCCCTCTGTGATGTTGATGGCCCCTCTGGTATTTATGAGCCCTCTGTGATGTTGATGGCCCCTCTGATGTTTATGAGCCCTCTGTGATGTTGATGGCCCCTCTGATGTTTATGAGCTCTCTGTGATGTTGATGGCCCCTATGTGATATTTATGGGCCTTGTGATGTTGATGGCTCCATGATGTTGGTGAATGAAAAGTGGCATGTGCAATTGATGTAAGACAGCTCTCGAAGCTCTATAATGGCGGGATCAAGGCCCTGGACGGGCTCGATCTAAGGGTAAAAGCAGCGAAGGTATTCGCCTTTCTGGGTCCAAATGGCTCAGGCAAGACCACCCTGATGAGGATACTGACCACTCAGATCAGGCCGACCTCAGGCTCGGCATATATCTTCGGCCTGGATACAGTCAAGAGCGGTCAGGAGATCAGAAAGATCATCGGCTATGTGCCTCAGGAGACCAGCGTCTGGCTGGATATCAGCGGATATGAGAATCTGCTGATCTACTCCAAGATCTACGGCGTTCCATCCAAGATGAGAGAGAAGAGAATCCAGGATACACTGCAGAGCATGGGCATCGAGGAGGTGGCGGACAGGATGGTCAAGAGCTACTCCGGGGGGATGGTGCGCAGGCTGGAGATCGCCTGTGCCCTGCTCGTCGGGCCCAGGATTCTGTTTCTGGATGAGCCGACGATAGGCCTGGACCCATCGGCAAGAAAGGCGGTCTGGGAGAATCTGATATCATTCAAGCAGGAGTACGGCACCACAGTCTTCTTCAATACTCATTACATGGATGAAGCAGACCTCTACTCCGATGAGATAGCGATAATAGACAAGGGCAGGATTGTGAAATCCGGAACGGCAAGTGAGCTGAAGCAGTCTTTGAGAAGCGAGATCATTCAGGTTTATTCACATGACCGGATCGGGGGAAGGGTACTGAAGAGCATCAGGGATCTGGCATTTGTCCAGGGTGTCATCGATAATAACTCCCATCTGGAAATAATTGTGGGGGACTCAGAGACCAGGCTGCCTTTGATCCTGGATCTCTTGAGGGGGGAGGGGATCTCCCTTGAGAGGATATGCACTGCCAAGCCCACATTGGATGACGTCTTCCTGAATTATGCTGGCGCCATTCATTTCAAATGCAGGGAAGAGGAAGAACGGGGATCAAAACCGGTGCAGGCCTGATCGATATGGCTCTGAGTGATTCAATCCGGGAGATGTTTGCCATGATCGAGCTGGAGATCAGAAGGCTCAGGCATGACCGCACTGAGATCTATACCCGGGCGGTGCAGCCCATACTCTGGCTTGGCGTCTTCGGGACGATCATGGGCCGGGTCAATGCCATACCCACAGGCGGTCTTCCCTATATCGACTACATCACCCCGGGGGTATTGCTCCAGTCCACCATATTCGTCTCTGTATTCTACGGCCTGACCATCGTCTGGGAGAGGGAGACCGGGATTTTAAAGCGGCTTCTTGTGGCCCCGACCTCCATTTATGCTACTGTAATCGGCCGGTCGGTGGCCTCCGGGGTGCGAGCAGTGGTCCAGGCTCTGATAATATTTCCCGTGGCCATACTGCTGGGTGTCAAGTTCATCTCCAACCCCTTCTACATAGCAGCCGCTTTTATCATCCTATTTCTGGTCTCGGGAGGATTTGCCGCCATCTCCATCCTGGTGGCCTCCATCATGAAGACCAGGGAGAGGTTCATGGGGCTGGGCCAGGCATTGATCATGCCCCTTTTCTTTGCCAGCAACGCCCTTTACCCCGTGGATATGATGCCTTCTGCTCTGCAGATGTTCGCTGTGCTCAATCCCCTCACCTATGCAGTGGATGCAGTAAGGGGCCTGATGATCAGTGGGGAGTTGAGCAAGCTGTCCATCGATCTCCTGGCCATACTGATCTTTGATGTGGTGGTCTTCACCCTTGCATCGCTCAGCTTCAGGAAGATTATTGAGTGAGAAGGGGAGACTGGATGGGGAGAGGGTTCAATTGACCGACGGCAAGACAGAAGCCAAGAACATCCTGATATGCGGCGCAGGGGCGATAGGATCTCTTATGGGTTATCTTCTCTCCGATCCGGCTCTTGAGGATGGGGCGGCGATCAAGAATGTGGCCCTGCTGGGAAGGATGGGGCATATGGAGAGGATCAGATCTGAGGGATTGGAGGTGGAGGCTCTCGAGGGCACAAAGCGGCTCTATTTCAAACATCTGTTCTCCAGGCTGGAGGAGCTTGAAGCCTCCGATTTCTGTCCACAGATGCTGCTGATCTCCGTCAAGAGCTATTCTCTGAAGGGCCTCTGCGAGGAGATCGCTCGATCCGGCCTGTTGGAGGAGAGGCTGAAGGCCTCTCGCTTCCTTTTGCTGATGAATGGCATGGGAAATGGAGAGCTATTCCGAACCCTCCTCCCGCAGGCCTCAGGAAGGATCTTTGAGGGGATCACCTCAAACGGGGTCAAGCTCGCCCGGGAGGGCAGGATCGAGCTGAAGGGCAGGGGGCCAACACTGATCGAGCAGGGTCTCTTGGGGGAATGGGAGCAGTTCATGAGAGCCCGGTTTGAAGCACGGGGATTTCAGATCGATTTCGTCCCGGATTTCAAGAGGCAGCAATGGAATAAGCTCTTTATCAACTCGGTGATAAATCCAATAGCCGCCCTGGCCCGGCAGCAGAACAGGGTCATCCTCTCCCCTGTTCTGCAGAGCACTGTGGAAAGGGTGGTCAGGGAAGGGGTGGCGGTGGCCGGCGCTGAGGGGCTGGAATTTGATCCCGAGGCGGTCTTTGATCTGGTCTTTTCTGTGGCCGAGAGGACGGCAGAGAACAGTTGCAGCATGCTGCAGGATCTCCTGAATGAGAAGAGCACTGAGATCGATTCTATAAACGGCTATATCGTCCGCCTGGCCAAAGAGCATTCCCTTGCCGTTCCCGTGAACGAGGCATTATACAGCCTGATAAAGGCGGCTGTTAGAGGACCATAAGAATCGAATTTCAGTTGGGAGATCTATAACAAACCCCTGGCAAGAGAGGAATTGTGGACTGGTTCTCTTTCTCTATTGCTGGAGCCGCCTGCCTGGCGGTCACAGGGGTCATCGATAAGTTCTACCTGGGCAGATATGTCCGCAACAGCCTGGCTTATCTCTTCGTCCTGGTGGTGATCCAGCAGATCTTCCTCCTGCCCGTCTTGGCCTATGCCGGCCTCGTGTTCATCTATCCGCATAGCCTTTATGCTCTGTCGACCGGATTGCTGCAGGTGATCCTCTGGGCAGCATATCTGTCTGCCCTCAAGGTCGAGGAGGCGAGCAGGATCGCCGGCCAGGTCTATGTCTTTCCGGTGTTCGTCTTCCTGGGGGAGTTCTTCATATTGGGCGAGACCTTGCGCCCCTCGGACTATGCAGGCGGTGCCCTGCTGCTCTTGGCCGGCCTTCTCATCTCCTACCGCCCGGCCTCAAACCCTGGGAGCAGAGGCGAGAGGGGCAGGATCTCTCCCGCTCTGAAGTATATGGTGGTCTTCTGGATCTTCGCTGCCGCCTACTCCCTGGCCTCCAAGCATCTGCTCGACTATGTCATTGAGTGGCATCTGATCGTCTGGTCGTCGCTTGGCAGCCTGATTGCAGTCTGCGCCCTCCTGGTCAATCGAGAGCTCCGGCGGGAGGCGAGGAGCTACTTTCGTTCCAGCCCAGCGCGCCTCTCAATCCTCTTCTTGAATGAGCTCTTTGATTTCCTGGGCAGAGGGGCCTTCATCTTCGCTTATGCCCTGGGCTCTGTGGCCCTGGTATCCAGCGTCTCTGCCCTGCAGCCCTTCATCACCCTGGTCTATGTCCTGATCCTGGGTGTCCTGGTCCCTGGAGCACTGGTGGAGGAGATGGACCGCCGGGCAGCTGGGATGAAGATTGCAGCGGCGGGGCTGATCATTGCCGGGGTGTAC
This sequence comes from Methanothrix sp., assembly GCF_016706325.1. NCBI lineage: Archaea > Methanobacteriati > Methanobacteriota > Methanomicrobia > Methanotrichales > Methanotrichaceae > Methanothrix > Methanothrix sp. Next base: position 437,568 of record NZ_JADJJX010000002.1, read on the forward strand.
CTGGTCTCCTGAGGGTGTCTATCAGCTCAGGTCAAGCGGAAAGCCAGTGAAAGAGCTGGAGGGCGGAGGAGCACGGGACTATATCCGTAATGATTCTTTAAGCTGCCTTTTTATCTGGGAGAATTCCTCCTCGCTGATGCAGAATGATTCGATCTTCGAGCCGCTCCACCAGTCGAACCTGGCCTCATTGAGAATGCTGAGCAGCAGGGCATGGGTCTCAAGCCAGTCATAATCTATGCCTTGCTCTCTCAGTGCCCTGGTGAACTGGGGGCAGATATAAGCTATGCATTTTGGTGTCTTATGAGTCTGGAGGATGCAGCCTTTGTCGCTGGAGTAGGGGCAGGATCTCTTTGTTATGTCGCCCCTTCCGTAAATCCTCTCTCTCTCTGCATCCAGCTTGCTGCAGCCAGTGGCGCTCTTGGGATATAAGACGACATTCTCATTGCAGCAGCCATTGCAGGTGATGCCATAGTTTTCCTTGCAGTAGCCTGTACCCTCGAAAAAATCATGAAGCAACGACTCCAGCTCCAGATATCTGGCCAGGGGCTCTCTTAAATCGGGCAGGGGGCTCTCTGGCAGAAGAGCCCTCTCTCCGACCATTGGAATTGACTCTGAATGCAATTATCCCACCAGCTTCTTCTGCCCTTATTAAACCTGATACTTAATAACTATTCCTGATATACTGTCGGCAGAAACTTCCGGCCAAGATAGAAATGGCCCATCCCCCGGCCGGGGAGGGGCACGGGCCTCGGGTCGATATCAAACTCCGCTGCCCTGATGCCGGCCACCGGCAGAGAGTGAGCGCCTTCGCCCATATGGAGGGCAATGCACCCAGTATCACTATGAGGGATCTGCAATCATCCAATTGGCTCCAAGATATAGGCTGCCTTAGCAGGCTGCCAGCCCTACCTCACGCCAGCGCGGGTGTCAGACCATTTATTCAGACCCCAGGGCAATAAAACCACCATTGCTCCAAAGAGGATTATTGCAAATATTTGGGACATCACATCCATGCATCATCACCTCCTCTCTATTCCTTGACGGGTCCCATTGACAATTCAAAGCTATAAATGCTGCGGTCAAATAGTAAAAAGATCTGCTGGATATTGCCTTAAAAGAAAAAGAAATGCCTTAAAACTGAAAAGTTTGGCATATTTTGGGCTGGTAAATCAACCAAAAAAGGAAAATAGGTGAATTGGCAGAAAAGGTAAATAACCGGGAAAAAATGGACTGCCCTCTCCTTCCTCTCTTCCGATCCGCCCCTGCCTGGAGGCTCAGGCAGCCTGAAGGGATCACTCCCTCTGGGCCAGAGCAGGCTCAATATAATCTGCGCACCACATATTCGCCGTATAAGTAGCCAGGGGGATAGTAGTAGAGGCCAGGGTAAAGGCTGCCAAAGGAGTATGGATACCAGTGGCTGTATGGAGGATACCACCTGCTTGCATACGGGGGCTTTCCTCCCGTCCAGTAGCCTGTGCCGTTCTCCGACTTCCAGGTATAGCGCAGATCCGGCAACAGATAGCCATTGACTGCAATGCTCCCTTTCGGGCCGCCGCCCCAGTACCACAGATCGCTATAAGTGCTCTGGGCGGGGGCTGTGATCCTATGGCCAAGGCTGTCCAGCCATAATCTGCCGTACTCGCCGCCCACATATGGGGCGTAAGCTATGCTCTGTGCATAGCAGCTCTCTGCCAGTGAAAGTACCGCCAGCAAGAAAATCAGCGATACTATTATTGCTGTTATTGTCTTCATCCCAACTCTCCGCTTAATTATGGGTCGCGGATCGATAAAAAACTTTTGATTAAAAAAAGGTTCAGGTGTCAGGTGGTCAGGGGACCACTCTGGCGCTCAGGATCCTGACCTCTTTTGCCGGCCGGTCCATAGCTCCGGTCTTCACCTTGCCGATCCTGTCCACCACATCCATCCCCTCGATCACCTTGCCAAAGGCGGGGTGTTTGCCGTCCAGGAAGTTGTTGTCCACCAGATTGATGAAGAACTGGCTGCCTCCGGTGTCGGGCCCGGCATTGGCCATGCTGATGGTCCCCCGATTGTTCTTGCTGCTGGGGGAAAACTCGTCCTTGATGGAATAGCCCGGCCCGCCCCTTCCCGTTCCGGTGGGGTCTCCGCCCTGGATCATGAAGCCATCGATGATCCGATGAAAGATCACTCCATCATAGAAGCCCTTCTCCACCAGCTTCTTGAAGTTGCCTGCAGTGATGGGCATATCCGGATAGAGCTGAATGGTGACATCGCCCATGCTGGTGTTGAGCAGAACCTTAGCTCCTGCCTCTGTGCTATCTGCTGTCATTGTCAAATCATCTCCATTGTCAAATCATCTCCATTATCAATCTACTCCTGTGATCAGCTGATTCGTTTGGCCTTAATGATCACGACCTCCTCTACAGGTCGGTCAGCGCTGTCCCTATTGACCTTTCCGATCCTGTCCACCACATCCATGCCCTCTATGACCCGGCCGAATACCGGATGCTTCTCATCCAGGAAGCTGTTGTCAGCCAGGTTGATGAAAAACTGGCTCCCCCCGGTCTCGGGTCCGGCATTGGCCATGGCTATGGTGCCGCGCTCATTTCGATTATGATCGGTGAACTCATCCCGGATGGTATAACCGGGCCCGCCCCTTCCCGTTCCGGTGGGGTCTCCGCCCTGGATCATGAAGCCATCTATAACCCGGTGGAAGATCACACCATCATAAAAGCCCTCCTCCACCAGGCTCAGGAAGTTGCCTGTGGTGATGGGCATATCACTGTAGAGCTGAAGGGTGATGTTGCCCATGCTGGTCTTCATGAGGACCTTTGCATCTTCAGCACCCTTCTCACTATCCTCGCCCAGGCATCCCGCCTGGATCACGGCCAGCACCAGAATGCCGACAGCCAGATAAGATCCAAGTTGCATCATCGAAAAATGGAGGACCTGAGGAGAAATAAGCCTTCCGGAGTGAGAGGAAAGGGGAAAATAAGCGATCTTCGGAGCTGAGCCCGGCTATTTCATGGCCCGGCTCTCATCCACCACAATGTAGTCTTTTATTGCTACCACTGAGCTGTATGGTATCAGCACATACTTGCCATCCTCTCGATACCTGCTGCGATCAAGGCCCGAGTTGGGCTTCACCACCAGGTCCACCAGCTTGCCGGTCATGACCTCGTAGATCAGGTTCTCCAGATCTCCCAGCACCCGGCCATCGACGTTTACGATCTCCTTATCTGCAATGCTTCCTGCGAACACCTTTCCCATGCCTCTTAGACCCCCTATCTTGAATATCCAGATCCAATCTCAGATCCAGACCTGAATCCAAGCACCAGATGCGGACCAGGTCATCTGTAGCCGGCGAGCGAGGTCGGCTCAACCTTGATTCCGCCCTTGAACCTCTCGCCTATGCGCTCATAATAGCTGAGCATATGCTCCTCCACGCTCGGCCTCACCTTCTTCAAAGCCTCCCGGTAGTGCCTCATCTCCACTCTGTCCAGCCCCTCCCGCAGAGCGAGCATGGCCCCCTCCCGGCAGAGGTTATCCAGATCTGAGCCCACATAGCCATCGGTCAGCTCCGCCAGCTCATCCAGGCTCACATCCTCTCCCCTGGGCGTCTTTGCGGCATGGATCTTGAGGATCTCATATCTCCCCTGCCGGTCGGGCGGCCCCACCAGTAGCATGCGGTCGAACCTTCCCGATCGAAGCAGCGCCGGGTCAAGGATATCGGGCCGGTTGGTGGCGGCGATCACCATAACATCCTTCAGGCTCTCCAGGCCGTCAAGCTCTGCTAAAAGCTGGTTTACCACCCGTTCCATCACCCTGCTCCCCTCTTCCACCCCTCTCATAGGGGCGAGGGAGTCCAGCTCATCGAAGAATATGATCGCCGGCGAGACCTGCCTTGCCTTGCGGAATATCTCTCTTATCGCCTTCTCTGACTCGCCCACCCACTTGGAGAGCATCTGCGGGCCCCGGATGCTTATGAAGTTGGCAGATGTCTCATTGGCCACCGCCTGGGCGATCATGGTCTTGCCTGTACCCGGCGGCCCGTAGAGGAGAATTCCCTTGGGCGGCCTTATGCCCATCCTCTGGAACTTCTCCGGGTGTTTGATGGGCCACTCTATGGACTCGATCAGCTCCTGCTTCAAGGATCCCAGCCCGCCCATATCCGTCCAGTTGACTCGGGGCACCTCCACCAGAACCTCTCTCATGGCCGAGGGCTCGATCTCCTTGAGAGCTTCCTCGAAGTCAGAGCCCGTGACCTGCATCTGATCGATGATCTCCCGCGGTATCTCATCCTCTGAGGTGAGATCGGGCAGGTAGCGGCGGAGGGCCTTCATGGCCGCCTCTTTGCACAGGGCATTCACATCCGCCCCCACAAAGCCATGCATCCTGTCCGCCAGCCCTTCCAGGTTGACGTCATCTGCCACAGGCATATTCTGCATATGGATCTGCAGGATCTCCACTCTCCCCGCTCTATCCGGGACCCCGATCTCGATCTCTCTGTCAAACCGCCCCGGCCGGCGAAGGGCGGGGTCGATGGCCTCCTCCCGGTTGGTGGCTCCTATCACCACCACCTGCCCCCTCTCCTTCAGGCCGTCCATCATGGCCAGAAGCTGGGCCACCACCCTTCTCTCCACCTCTCCTGTGACCTCGCCCCTCCGGGCGCAATGGAATCGATCTCGTCGATGAAGATGATGGAAGGGGCGGACTTCTGCGCCTCCTCGAAGATCTCCCTCAGCCTCTGCTCGCTCTCGCCATAGTATTTGGACATGATCTCCGGCCCGGCGATGGAGATGAAGTTCGCCCCGCTCTCATTGGCCACTGCCTTGGCGATCAGGGTCTTTCCTGTGCCCGGCGGGCCGTAGAGAAGAACCCCTTTGGGCGGCTCGATGCCGAGCTTTTGGAATATCTCTGGATGCTTTATGGGCAGCTCGATCATCTCCCTTACCCGCTGCACCTCTGAGCGCAGGCCGCCCACATTCTCATAAGTGATTCCAGTGGCCTTGACCGATCGAACGCTCTTGGCCGGCTTCTCCAGGAGAACGATCTCCGTCCTCTCGCAGATCACCACCACATCATCAGGATGGGTCTCTGTCACCACCAAAGGCACTGGCTCCATCCGCCCCGCAAAGGGATGGCTGCCTGCGCTCATGATGGGGAGGATATCCCCCGCCACCACCGGCCGCTTGAGGGTCTGGCGGCGGATCATATCTGCAGCCTCATCCCCGTAGTGCATATGTGAACCTGTGGGGGGAGCGAGGACGATCCTCTGCGCCTCGGCATACCTGGCCTTGCGGATCTTCACCTTGTCTCCGATGCCAACCCCGGCATTCTGGCGGATGAAGCCGTCTATCCTGATGTAATCCTGAGACCAGTCCTGCCGGTCGGCCCGCCAGACCTTGGCTGCAGTGAGCCTCTTCCCCTCAATCTCAATGATGTCTCCCGGGCTGAGCCTCAGGGTCAAAAGGGCATTGGGGTCCAGGCGAGCGATGCCCCGGGCAGAGTCATTGGGATAGGCTTTGGCCACCTTTAAAGCTATATCCTTGAATTCACGCACAGTTTCAGTCTATCTATGCTTCTCGATTTAAATCTATCTGGTGTCGATGGGTTTTTTTTTTATTCAAAAAAGGAACCGATCTCTCTATTCCATTGGGCCGGTTGGACTCTGACTGCTGGAATGTCTCTTTTAAATAGGATCGACTGCAATTGATTGTCATGGTCCAGAAAGAGAGTATGGAGGAGCTTATAGCCGCGGCCAGAGGCGAGATCGAGGTCGATCTCCTCCTTCTCGGGGGATCGGTCGCCAACCTCATATCGGGCGAGGTTCGCAGAGCAGATGTTGCTGTGCACAGAGGGATGATCGTGGGCTTTAGTTGCAGCAGTGCTCGCGAGACTGTGCATTTGGATGACCTGATCCTGGCCCCGGGGTTCATCGACGGCCATGTCCATATTGAGAGCAGCATGGTCACCGTTCCAGAGTATGCACGGGCAGTGGTCCCTCATGGAACCACCACAGTGATCGCCGACCCCCATGAGATCGCCAACGTCTGGGGCGAGGAGGGGGTCCGCTATATCCTTCATTCAGCGAGAGATGTTCCTCTGAACGTCTTCGTCATGCTCCCTTCCTGTGTCCCGGCCACTGACATGGAGACGGCTGGAGCTCTCCTGGGGCCTGATTCTCTGGCCGGGCTATTGAGGGAGGAGGGGGTGATTGGCCTGGCCGAGGTCATGAACTATCCTGGGGTCATCTTCCGGGATCCGCAGCTCATGGATAAGATCCGGCTGGCAGGGGGACGGCTTGTGGACGGCCATGCCCCCCGCCTCTCCGGCCAGGATCTATCCGCTTACATCTGTGCGGGCATAAGATCGGATCATGAGTGTACCACCCTGGCTGAGGCGGATGAGAAGCTGTTCTCAGGGATGTTCATCATGCTGCGGGAGGGAAGCGCCGCCAGCAACCTCTCAGAACTCCTGCCTCTGATCACGCCTGAAAACTCCCGCCACTTCCTCTTCGTATCAGACGACCGCCACCCAAGGGATATCCTCCTGGAAGGGCATATCGATTTTATGCTGAGAAGAGCAATTAGAGAGGGTCTTGATCCCATCGTCGCCCTGCAGATCTCCAGCCTCAATGCCGCCCGCTACTTCGGCCTGGCCGACCTGGGGGCCATAGCACCCGGCTACCGGGCGGACATCGCCGTCCTGGACGGCCTGGAGGAGCCGAGGGTGGTGCAGGTATTCAAGGACGGCAGGCTGGTGGCCAGGGATGGCGATCTCATCGTCCGCATGAATAAGCCGGCCCGGGCCCTTCATAAGCCGATGCAGATCGCTACCCTCAGCCGCCGATCTTTTGAGATCCGGGCTGGGAAGGGGCCTGCCCGGACCATTGGCATCGTCCCCGGCCAGATCATCACCCGATCTCTGTCCCTCTTCCCCCGCATCCGGGATGGGGTGGTGCTGCCGGACATTGATCAGGATATCCTCAAGCTGGCAGTGATCGAGAGGCACAGGGCCACGGGCAATGTGGGCCTGGGTCTGGTGCAGGGCTTCCGCCTAATGAAGGGCGCTCTGGCCACATCCGTGGCCCACGACTCCCACAATATCGTCGTGGTCGGGACCGGGGATGAGGAGATGCTGGCTGCAGTCAGTGCCATCAAGGGGATGAACGGCGGTCTGGTGGCAGTGGAGGGGGGCCGGGCCCTGGCCTCTCTGCCTCTGCCTGTAGCCGGGCTGCTCTCAGAGAGCCATATGCAGGAGGTGGCAGAGGGGATTGATGAGTGCATCGATGCAGCGAAAGGATTGGGCTGCTGCCTGAAAGATCCCTTCATGGCCCTCTCCTTTCTCTCTCTGCCTGTGATCCCGGAGCTGAAGCTCACCGACAGGGGGCTGGTGGATGTCCCGGCCTTCCGGCTGGTTCCCCTGTTCGAATGATCCGGAAACCCGCCAACGGGAAGTCTTTTATGGAACCAGACTCAATTCAAATCGGTGATAGTAAATGGTAAGGATAAGTGGAAGATCGGGCAGGACCAAGGGCTCACCCTCGGGAGGAGATAAGTTCGAGCAGGAGATCTACATGACTGCTGGCGAGATGGCAGATATGATGCGCGGTCTGGCGAGCGAGATCGAGAACAGAGGGAGGGTTGAGGCCTCTTATGCTGATTGGACTTTGGGAGTGAATCCCAATGAGCCCCTCAAGGCAGAGATACAGTTCAAGCACGATCCGAGCAGAAGGGAGCTGGAGGTTCAGTTGAAGCTCAAAGAGTTCCCGTGAATAAAACAAAAGCGGTTTTGGGAGTTAGCACTGAAATCATAACCAGAAAACCTGCCAATAGCAAACTTTTTATGGAACCGGATCCATTTACAGGTCGGTGATAGAAAATGGTAATGATCCAAGGAAGACCAGGCAGAACCAAGGGCACCCCCTTTGGAGGAGATAAGTTCAAGCAGGAACTTTATATGAATCGTGCCGAGATGGCAGAGATGATGCGCGGTCTGGCGAATGAGTTCGAGGGCGGAGGACGGGTTGAGGCCTCTTATGGTGGATGGACTTTGGGAATGACTCCCAATGAGCCCATGATGGCAGAGGTGAGGTTTGATTCTGAACCGGGCAAAAGAGAGTTCGAGATTCGGCTGACCCTCAAAGAGTTTCCGTGAAAAAATGGTTTCGCCAGAATAACAAGAATTCTTATAGCATTGCCGCCCTCATGCCCCTGCTCCGGGCCGATCTGGCCCCGGGGCCGAGGGCGGGAATCATGCTCTACAGTTTTGCCACTCCCCAGGCTGGGGAGGTTTACCACGAGGTCAACCAGGCCCGGGAGGCGGGGCTGGATGCCCTCTTCGTCGCCGGCGGCCCTCATCCCTCTGCCCTGCCCGGCGGAGGCCCTGGAGTATTTTGATTATGTAGTCATAGGGGAGGGAGAGGAGACCCTGCCCGAGCTGATAGATGCCATAGAGACGGGCAGAGGGGCAGCTAGTGTCCGGGGCATAGCCTACAGAAGAGGGGAGGAGGCGATCTATACCGGGGATAGGCCGCCTGTGGATCTGGACTGCTATCCTCCTTTCAGCAGCATCCTTGCCCCTATAGAGATCACCCGCGGCTGCCCCTGGGGCTGTGCCTACTGCCAGACCCCCCGCCTCTTCGGGCGCTGCATGCGCCACCGCTCCATCCCCGTCATCTCCAGATTCGCCCGCCGCCATAAAGATATCCGTTTCACCTCTCCCAACTCTCTCGCCTATGGCTCCGATGGCAGGCGCCCCCGGCTGGAGAAGGTCAGCGCCCTGCTGGAAGCCCTCCGCGGGCAGAAGAAGCCCATCTACTTCGGCACCTTTCCCTCTGAGGTGAGGCCCGATTTCGTATCTGATGAGGCCCTGGAGATCATAACCCGGCACTGTGCCAACAGGAGCATCAGCCTGGGAGGTCAGTCCGGCAGCCCAGCCGTCCTGGAGAGGATTGGAAGGGGGCATGGCAGGGAGGAGATAGAGTCTGCCTGCGAGATCATCTTAGAGCATGGCCTCATTCCCCAGGTGGATCTGATATTCGGCCTGCCGATGGAGTCTGCAGAGGATCAGCAGATGTCTCTGGACCTGGTCAGATGGATCGAGGGAAAAGGAGGAAAGGTGCGGGCGCACCGGTTCATGCCCCTGCCCGGAACTCCTCTCTGGGAGGAGACCCCCTCTCCCCTCTCCAGAGATGCAGAGGCTCTGCTGGGCAGCCTGGCTCAGAAAGGCCGCCTGTCAGGCAGTTGGGGCTAGAGGTAAAACTGCCGGAAAGGCTTGCGGTATTCGTCTTGCAGCTCATATCTTATTATCATCTTATCGGGCAGCACCTGGATCTCCCTTACAGACTGTGAGAACAGGAACCAGATGAAGCCCCTGTCCGGGAGCCTGTACCGGTCTGGCAGGGTGGAGGTGAACTCGGATTCGCCCAGGATATAGGTTCGCAGCAGCTCGCTTCCGGAAGCGAAGAGGAAGGGGAAGCTTACATTCTCAATCTCCCTTTGGCATGTGCCCTTCAGCCTCAGGCGGTCCGCCAGGAAATTCAGGTACTCGTCCTTGTTTATCACTAACTCTCTCATCTCGCTCAATCAAGTCACCATCGGTGGACTGGCGGGGATAAGAGATAAAATTAATCGTCAGAGAGCCATTGGGCAGCGATCTCAACCTCCTCATTCTCTTCAGATTCAATAGAACTCTCCTGGCAATGAGGTCCATCGCCGCTCTTCAATCCATATCGATCTTGAAGCTGCCTGCCGGACGAGGATTCCTCCAGATCCCCTCCCAGCTCATTGATCTGGAATATCAGGCCGCTGAATGCCTCCAGCTCTCTGGCTATGACCTCCTCCCGGGTCAAGTAGATGCTTCTCTCCGATTCGACGGTGAGGGCATCTGGCCCTCTGAAGACCAGCCTCCGAACCCCATCCCGGCGAAGCGCTCGGCGAATCTCTCTGTCATGGGCTAAGACCATTCCCGGGATGAGCACCGTCTCCTTTATGTCCTCCAGGTCCAGGCGGTTGAAGTCCTCAATGGTGATGAGGCCGCCGATCTCCTTATTCACTGCAACCACATTCACAGCCTCCCCCAGCTCCTCGAATATGGCTGATAGGAGTGGATAGGCCACAGAGCTGGTGATGATGGTAGCGCTCCTCTCTATGGCAGGCAATCGATCCAGCTCCTCTTTATGATGGGCCAGGGCGAAGGGCGCTCCCGTCAGGGGATCCCAAAGGGGGGTCCCTATGACCCTCATATCATACTGCTCATAGATCTTGGTGGCAATTCTGCTGATCTCCTCTACCGAATATGGAATTATGCCCGGCATCACTGGATCGTTTCCAAAGATGAGCCCCTGCTCTTTGCTATTGGCAAATGACATGAGCATCAGGCCTTTTGCCCCCATATCGCTTAGATCCTGACAGGTCTTCTCCAGCTCAGGGCCATCGTTTATCCCCGGTATGAGGACGATCATGGCATAAAGATCGGCCCTCTCGCAGAAAGTGCTGAGATTTGCGAGCACTGCCTCAGGATGTTTATCATTCACATATCTGCGGCGGAGCTCCGGATTGGTGGAGAAGACAGAGAAGCTGATCCTCTTGAGGCCGGCGTCGACCAAGGGGCCGGCCTCATCTCCCCGGGAGAAGCCCTTTCCACTGGTGTAATCCAGCTGGATTGGGATCTCGCCATTGCTGAGGGTTTGAACCAGTTTGAGCAGGTCTGGATGAAAGCTGGCATCACCGTTTCCTTTTATGGTTATAGCATCTGGCCGGGAAAAGGTGCATTGTTGGGAGGCTTCGAATATCAGTTGGTCCAGGGACTTGAAGCCGGGCTGGATCTCTAAGATATATCTAGAACAGTAATCGCATCCTTTTTTATGTGGTGCGCACTGTTTGCAGCCCAGCGGTTCTATCCAGTTTACCCCTTTGAAATAACAGAAGCTACAAAATCCCCCGCAGTCAAAGCCCGGCCTACCTCCTACATCAACGACTGCTTCCATGGTCTCTTATTTGTTGTAAGGGTAATTAAATCTTATGTTAGATTATGAGATAAGTTTCCAGATAAAATACAGCAAAACATAGCGTATATCTGAATAATTAATTAAACGGATCCTAAATTATAATTAAATGTAAGACATATACATTTTAATAATAATTATAATTAAATAAATAATCTCTGTGACAGCGAACCTCGTGAAAAGCAGGTTCTTCGCTGAATCATGTGAGCGATGTACTGCCGGGTGGAGTGGGCCCCTGACAGTAGAAAGGTAGTTAAACCCCCATGAACAATGGCTTTCGAGGGATAAGCGAATTCTTTTTCATGCAAATGATATTTGAGCAACCTTCACTTCGAAATGAAGCGGAGATCTGCAATTAAGAGCTGAATGAAGCCTTGGGTTGTGCACATTTTTCAATAAAATGACAGGGCTCTCAGCTGCGGCTCGAGCCCTGTTAATCCCTCAGTTATAATCTCTCCATAGGTGCAGCCAACCTCTTTTCGTATGAAAATATGCAATTTCATTTTCAACCATTGCTTGCCAAAAGATTGATTCCCTGTTCTGGTTTATGCGGAATACATCTATGTAACACGCTATATATTTTATGTCCTTTTCATTTCACTCCGAATAGCGATATCATTTCAATCTTCTTCCAATTTTTTAAATTATTTATAGATGATAACTTAAAACTTTCGGTAACGTCCAGAAAGGCCATAATCTCGTAGCCGTTACGTATCCTACTATCGTTACTCTACGTCCATGCGGATAATCTTTTCAAACAAAGATTTTTAATCAACTCCCCTATCTCGATAGCGCGAATATGGACTGCATAATATGGGATGAACAGCAAAATAATTTTATATCTTTCCTTCAGACACATCTCCAATGCTCCTCTTCGCCCATGTGGGCCTTGCCCTGGCCACTGCCCGCCTCAGCAGCCGACTGGATCTGATGTTTCTAGCCCTGGGATCCATGCTCCCCGATATCCTGGATAAGCCCTTAGGCCTGCTGGTATTCGGGAGCGCGAATATGGGAAGAACATTCGCCCATACCCTTCTTTTCCTGATCATTCTGGCAGCTATCTCTTTTCATCTGCAGGATATCAAAATGGCCTCCCTCACCTGGGGGGTTTTGGTGCATCTCATCTTGGACTCCATGTGGAGCTCTCCCATCATCCTCCTCTGGCCGCTTCTGGGTGGATTTCCGCGCGCCCCCTATATGGATACATTGAGCTACTTACAGATGCTTCTCACGGGCCTGGAGGATCCCGGAATCCTTATCCCTGAGCTGCTGGGCCTAGGCTACCTGCTCATCCTTATCTATCAAAAAAGGAGCTTGATTCTGGCAAAAGCACAGATCTGCGAATAATTATAAGTATTAGGAACTTATATAATTTTTTGAGATGATATGTTATGAGGGAGCGAAGGAGCAAAGATCAGATCGTAGTAGAGATCTTGCATCTGTGCGAAGACGGGGAGAATATAACCAGAATAGTCTATCGAACCAATACCAGCTTTGCCATCGTTAAGGCATATCTTCACATCCTCATGAAAAACAATCTCCTGGAATTTATTGAGGCCTCCCCCCGGCTCTACAAGACAACGAGAAAGGGCCTGGAGATGCGGGACCGGCTGGAGGGCCTCCATAAGCTGATGGAGGGCCTCAAGGTTTAGGCTGATCTATCAGCGAGGGCCTCGCATCGGCATTATGGGACTGCGCAGGCCAGAAATCTATAAGACAGGGGGCATGGAGATATCTTTTACCTCTATATAAGCTCAGGGATGTCCACCATTGCTGGACCTATAGAAAAATTTTGTAGAATACAGCCGTCCTCTGAGATAAAAATAGCCCGTATGGTTGGTATAACGGCTAGATCCCTTAATTTACAAATAGATTTTTTATATAGTTCTCCCGCTTTCAAGGGACATCTTTAAATATCCATAAAGATAATCCATTTCCAGTCGGTAACAACCAGGCATGGAATATTGATAACCAAACCAATAAAGAGAGATATGATATGCTTTCATCGATGTTGAGTACAGTCAGCAGCACCATGAGTGCGACTGCAGCAGCCAGTGCAACCAGCACATTGAGCGCCACCAGCTCCATGAGCACCACCTCTGCGGTAAGCACCTTTGCCACAGTAGGTGTCGCCGATATCAGCGTTGTGAGCGTCCTGTGCCTCATCGCTCTCCTGAGTGCCTCGGAGATATTATCTGCCTCATCCTACTGGCACAGGCGCCTCTCTACGCTGCTTAACATCTCAATCGCTCCCATGGTCATAACCTTCTTCTTAATTGTAGGCTATAAGGTTATGGAGGTCATCGGCGGCTAGAAGGACCTGGCCGTTGCTGATTGCCTCCTCCATGATAACTTCTATTGTGTTTTTATAAATCAAGACTGTATTTTTTTCTTTATATCATCCTTTTATATCGTCCCTTTTACATCTTCCCTTTTACATCTTCCCTTTTACATCTTCCCTTTTACATCTTCCCTTTTATATCTTTTCTCTTCTATATTTTTTCTCTTTCATATCATTTCTCTTTTACATCATTTCTCTTTTACATCTTTTTTTCCTGATAAAACTCAAATGGTCAAACGTGCCCTAGCCTCTTCAGGGCATAAGCATAAAAAAGAAACAGGAATAGAGGTCCGATGATCAAATAGGGCAGCATCTCCTGCTTGAGGGGAGCGATGAGGAAGAGAGATATATTGGTGATCCCGTGGGCCAGGGCGATTATGGGAAGACTCTTTGAGAACCAGAATAGAATCCCAAAGGCCAGGCCGGCTATAGTCACATAGAATAGCTCCAGAGGCAGGCGGTAGCCACTATGCATGAAACCGAATATCAGACTGGTCAGCAGCAGCCCTGACACAAGGCCGATCCTCTCCTGGAGCACCGTCTGCAAGGCCGATCGGAAGACGAACTCCTCCACCACCCCCACGAATATGATCATGGTCAGGACTAAGATGAGAATGTCCTGGAGATCATTCTCCACTGTCAGCATCTGGGGCTTGAGAACCAGATACTCCCCCCACCCCAGGACCAACCCCAGGGATACGGATAGGGGCAGATAATACCAGAACCTCTCAAAGGTCAAACCCGCCTCCTCTCTGGTTATGAATTTCTCCTTCAGTATCAGATAGATGGGAATGAACATGGGCGCATAGACCAGAACATAGGAGTAGAGGGTCAGATGGAAGAAGACGGGCATCGCGACATTCAATAGCCGGAATAAAGGCAAGAGCATGAGGGCGGGGTAGGTGCGGTTTCTAATGAATATCGATGATAGGCTGAGGAAGATCAGGTTCAATGCATGAATGTACATTGCTGCCTCAGAGTGGCCGAAGAAGATCAGAAGTTCGGCTGACATTATTAAAAATACGGGAAATATCAGGTCCAGATAATATCTCTCTGCGTTCTCAAGCTTCATGTGATTGGCCAATGATTGCCTAAAAGATTTAAGATATTCCCTCGGATCGGTTCGATGCAGCCACGTGAGGTGGCCCTCCTTCTGCCTGGTCCTGAGGGGGATGAAATGCGAAGGATGTAAATAATTTGCAGCCTGAAAGGATAGCATGACTCTTGTCTCCCTCTCTTTTGAGGTCCATCAGCCAATCCGCTTGAGGAAGAACTTCTTCTGGGACGGCTACCTGAACCGGCAGGTGGTACCTGATTTATCGGCATACTACTTCGATGAGCCAGAGAACCGGAGGATCTTCGACCGGGTATCTGACAAATGCTACCTGCCCGCCAACCAGGCCATCCTGGAGGGGATAAAAAAGCTCAAGGAGACGGACAGGCCCTTCAAGGTGGCCTACAGCTTCTCAGGGGTATTCCTGGAGGAATGTCAAAGGTACCGTCCGGATGTCCTCGACTCCTTCTCCGGCCTGGTGGAGACGGGAATGGTAGAGGTGATGGAGCAGACCTACTATCACAGCCTGGCCAGCCTTTATGATGATCCCGGAGAGTTCATCGAGCAGATCAAGATGCATCGGGAGCTGATCTGGGATATTTTCGCCCTGCGGCCCACGACCTTTGAGAACACTGAGCTGATCTACAGCGATCAGATCGCTGAAATAGCAGACCGGATGGGCTATAAAGCCATATTCACAGAGGGGGTGGTTGCAGATCCCAATTATGTCTACCGCCCGCCAAACACCAGCATCAGCCTCCTTTTGCGAAACTACCAGCTCACCGATGATATCGGCTTTCGCTTCTCCTCTCACAACTGGGAGGAGTACCCCCTCACTGCAGACAAGTACGCCTACTGGCTGTCAGCAGTCAGGGGCAGATGCATAAACATCTTCTGCGACTACGAGACCTTCGGCGAGCACCAGTGGACAGATACCGGGATCTTCGAATTCCTTCGCGCCCTGCCCGAGCAGATTCTCCGCCACGAGAGCCTTCAGTTCGCCAAGCCCAGCGAGATAGCCAGACTCATTCCACCGGAGAGGGAGATCTCAGTAGAGAGGCATGTCTCCTGGGCGGATCTGGAGAGGGACACCAGTTGCTGGCTGGGGAATGCCCTTCAGCATGCCTGTTTCATCTATCAAAAGAGGTTGGAGGCCCCGGCTAAAGAGAGCAGAGATCCCGATCTTTTGGCCATCTGGAGGATGCTCGGGCTCTCCGATCACCTCTACTATATCTTCACCCATGGAGGGGGGCCGGGCGAGGTGCACAGCTACTTCAGCCCCTATAGCTCTCCCTATGATGCTGCAGTCACCTACTTTGCCGTCTTATGCGACCTGCATGGCCGCCTGAGCAGGAAGACCCATCTGGCCGACTCTCCCTTCCGTTTTGCCACCGGGATAGACCAGTTCACCGGCGAGTTCGCCTGGACGCTGATGGGCCTGGAGGCCATCTTGGGCCAGATCCCCCTCCCCTCCCTGGAATACCATAACGTCAAGGGCGATTATGTCCTCTGGGCGGAGACCAGCCTGGGCGACAGAGCTCTGGCGGAGAGGCTGGCCGGGATGCAGAAGCTCAAAGGGAGAAGGCTGAGAGAAGGCCTTATCCAGGCGGTGGCAGCTTCGCTGGCCGGGGAGGGTGATGGAAGATGACTGCAGGATCAGATCGACCCTTCCGGCCAGCGGACTACTCTCAGGGCACCTCGCGGGAGTGGCTGGTGGCCAATGGTCTGGGCAGCTATGCCTCCTCGACAGCCAACTGCAGCAACAGCAGAGCCTATCACGGTCTTTTGGTGGCGGCCACCGATCCGCCTGCCGGGCGCAGGCTGCTGCTCTCCAGCCTGGACGAGGAGCTGGGCGAGTACCGTCTGAGCAATCATCAGTATCCGGGGGCGATCTATCCTCAGGGCTTCACTCACCTGCGGGAGTTTGCCACTGATCCCTTCCCCAGGTTCTGCTATCAGATGGGCCAGACGACTCTGGAGAAGACTGTCTCCATGGCCAGAAATGAGAACAGCACAATCGTCAGCTACAGGGTCAGGAAGTACTCAGGGCGGCTGTGCATCGTTCCTCTGATCCACGATCGCAGCTTCCATGCCTCAAGCGAGCTTCCCCCTATGCATCAGGAGGCCTGGGAGAATGGAACGGCAATCGTCTCCCAGACCCGCTTTTTCATCTTCTCTGACCTGGCCCGCTATATCCCCCAGGAGAGCGTCTACTACAATTTCGAGTACGAAGAGGAGCGTCGCCGGGGCCTGGGCTGGAAGGAGAACCTCCTCTCCCCCGGTCGTTTCGAGATAGATGTGGCTGGAGAGGCCGAGTTCGCCATCATCGCCTCCACCTGGAGGAGAGAGATGCCCGATTGGAGGGGGGATCTGGATAGGGAGAGGGAGCGCTTGAGGTCATTGAAGGCGCCCGTGCCCTCTCTCGCCCGGGCGGCAGACAGCTTCCTGGTGAAGAGGGGCAATGCTCTGAGCCTCATCGCCGGCTACCACTGGTTTGATGACTGGGGAAGGGATGCCATGATCGCCCTCCCCGGCCTTCTCCTCACCACCGGCCGATTCGAGGAGGCAAAGCAGGTCCTCAGATCCTTTGCCAGGGAGATGAAGGACGGGGTATTGCCCAACGACCTTGGGGCCCGGTCCTATAACACCGTCGACGCCTCTTTGTGGTTTATCCAGGCAGTGGGCAGATACTATGATGCAACAGAAGATCTGGAGTTTCTGGCCGAGCTGTGGCCGGGGCTCTTAGAGGTGGTTGAGAGGTACTCCCAGCCGGGCGAGGACTTCGGAGCAGACGAGGACGGCCTGATCATCTCCGGTCCGGCCCTCACCTGGATGGATGCCAGGGTGGAAACGAGGCCTGTCACCCCCAGGAGGGGGAAGTGCTGCGAGATAAATGCCCTCTGGTACTCCGCCCTGAGGAGGATGGAGTGCTTTGCCCAGGCTCTGAGGGTGCCCCTGGATCCGGGGATTGCTCAGCTTGCAAAGAGAGTTCAGAGCAGCTACCCCCGGTTCTGGAACAGCGAGAACGGCTGTCTTTTCGATGTTATAGATCATGAGGACGCCTCCATCCGCCCCAATCAGATCATTGCAGCAGCAATTCCCGATCTTCTGCCTGATGTGATGAGAAGGAGCATTCTGGAGGTGGTGGAGCGAGAGCTGCTCACCCCCTTCGGCCTGAGGACCCTCTCCCCCCGCGATCCCCGGTATGCTGGCCGGTATTCTGGAGGCCCTTCAGAGAGGGACAGCAGTTATCATCAGGGCACAGTCTGGCCCTGGCTCATCGGCCCCTATATCGATCTCCTCCTGGCGGTGAACGGCAGGACGGCCGAGGCTCTGAAGGGCGGATTGGAGGCCTTAAGGCCGCTGCTGGATCTGGCTGATGAAATGGGCACCATCCCCGAGATCTTCGATGGCGAGCTGCCCCAAAATTCAGGGGGATGCTTCTCCCAGGCCTGGTCGGTGGGGGAGCTGCTCAGGGCTTATGAGGAGCTGCAGGGTTGAACAGATATGCCTGAAGAGACATCTCCGGCGGAGACGATGAGATCTTGGCGTTTGGGATGAGGGAGCAGGCCAGCCCGGGGTAAGAAAAAGACCTATCATACATTTGAATTTTCCTGTGCCGAAAGGTGGACTACTTCATGTACTTAAAGATCTAGGATTGAAAATCTAACGAAGCGAATAATTTGAATAATAAAAAATTAGGAGAAACTTGGAAAGTACAGGATCTTATTTAAACTAACGCTTACGTTTTAATGATTGGTGATCGCTCGCCGAATAGATAACTACCTTTGCCGTTCGGTTTGAGCGCTTCTACATCAAATTTTTCGTTATCAATATTACCGTCGTGAAATATAAACGATTGAACAAGGGTGCCTTTACCAAAGACTCGAATTTCGGCGCAGGGACTTTTTTCTTTAAATAAGGTCCCCCTATCATAATCTCCAAAGTAGCAATTTTTGGTCAATAAAATTGGGTTTCCGGTCTTCAGAAGAGATTCAATCGTTGTCTCTACTTTTTTGCCTGCCACTTCAAAACTAAACAGCTTCTCAATCTCATATACAGTGCGATCTAATTCGGCTAGCAATTTCGTTTTGCAGAGTACGATATTAAATCCCGTTTTCAATTCATCTGGATATCTCAAAGAGTATGACTTAAACAGTAATGCAAGATACTCCTCATTAATTCCCAACTGCAATCCTTTATCTTTTTTTAGCTTTTCATAAAGAATGCATACATCATGGCCTTCATAACCTCTTGGAAATTGTAAATCGTAAAAAAAATAAAGGGTTTTAAGATACTTTTCAATAGTTGTGTTTGATAAGCCACTTCCCTGAACAAGCAAATTGTTTAAAAAAAGTAGTCTAGCTGCAATATAATCATTACCAGCCCATTCAAGCCACCTGAGCATCAATTCTCCTTTATCAGTCATAAATTTGAGTATAAATTTCTGATATATACATTTTTCCATATTTACGGGGAGGCGTATATATAATCAGCAAGTTACACGTATTTGATTTTGTGATAATCTCTTCTTATTTTTGGAATTTCTCATTTTCATCAGTTTTTTCATAACCTGCAATTTGCATTTGGCCAAAGCCAAAGCCCAATAAACGATATCAAGAAAGAGAAATTAGTGCGGGGGACGGGATTCGAACCCGCGAACACCTGCGTGACAGGGCCCTCAACCCTGCTCCTTTGACCTGGCTTGGAAACCCCCGCTCGAGATATCGGTTATAGACCGGCTTTGTCTTGGCCGATCCAGGGCGTTAAGATAGCTCTGTCAGCTTAGCATTCAGATCAAGAGCCCTTATCTTGATCTCATCTGCAGCCTTGGCCACAAGATCTCTGGCAGGAATCGATCCACTGCTCTCGATTGAGATCACGAAGGAATCCCGAATGGGCTTGAGATCAATTGCTGCGGCCTCACAGATGCCAATGCAGAGCTTGCACAAGGAGCATTCCAGTATATTTGTAGCTTTCGCTCTGCCCTCCTCTATTACCAGAATATTGCGGGGACAGACCTCAACACACAATCCACATCCGTCGCAGGCTTCACCGATCATTATGCTGGGCAGATTCTTGTAGCCGCACAGAGTGCCTGCATTCCACTTGGAGTGCTCTTTGCCTACTCGCTTGGTGGCATAGCCCTCCATCACCAGCTTCTCCCCCTCGCCCAACACCACCAGGGGGATCCTCTCGAAGGCCGGCCTTACACCGGGATCGGTGAACTGAATGTCCTCGGAGTAGACCATGCCGGGGCCTTCTTTGGAGATCATGAAATCCACCCGGCAGCCTGGACAGCCTGTCCCGTCGCACTGACAGTCCTCCGGCTGGGAGAGGAAATCCAGCTCCTCTGCCACCAGCGGAACCTCCCCCAACCTCAATGCTATCTGCTCATCGAAGAGGACGGAGGTGTTATCATAAAGGCTGATCTCATCTATTGCCAGTATTGGAACCTCGCTCATGCAGGTCCGGCGAATGGCATTGGCGAATGCGGCGCTAACGCCGCTGAGGAGAAACCGGATCCGGTCCTCCCTCAGCTCAATCAACTCGAACTTCAAGCTTTACACCCTTCGACCCCTCTTCCCCCCTCTGGGCTTGGTCCCGTCGTGAGGTATGGGGGTCGCATCTTCTATCCTGCCGATCCTCAGCCCTGCTCGCGCCAGGGCCCTGATGGCCGCCTGAGCGCCTGGTCCTGGAGATCTCTGCCGGTTCCCGCCGGGGGCACGCACCTTGACATGCACTCCGATGATTCCCTTGTCCTTCACAGCATCAGCGACCTGCAAGGCCATCTGCATGGCTGTATAAGGTGAGCTCTCGTCCCTGGCTGCCTTGACCACCATTCCTCCAGAGATCTTGGCCAGAGTCTCCGCTCCAGTCTGGTCGGTGATGGTGATGATTGTGTTGTTAAAGGACGAGAATATGTGGGCAATGCCCCATTTTCCTTCTGCCATTTATCCTTCCACCCTGGGTGTTCTGGATGCCCTCTCCGGATGGCCCTCATTGGCCATGGGAGAGCCCATGTAATAGTCAATACGCATCTCCTCGCCCCTGGGCACGAGGTAGCCAGGAACATCCACCCTCCTTCCTGACACCTGTATGTGGCCGTGGACGATGAACTGCCTGGCCTGCTTCAATGAGTTAGCCAGCCCCTGCCGATAGACCTGGGTCTGCAGCCTTCTCTCCAGAATGTCATTGACCTTCAAGGATAAGATGGCGTCCAGATCTCCGTCCTCTTTGAGCATTCCCAGCTTCTTGAGGCGTTTGAGGACGGCCTGAGCCTGAGGAGGCTCCTCCCCCAATGAGACTGCTGCCAGGAGCTTTCTGCTTGCCTGTCTGTACTTCTTGAGCACTGCCTGAGCCTTCCATAGCTCCCTCTTATTCCGCAGTCCGTAGGCCTTAACTACCTCCACCTCTCCTGCGATCCTCTCCGCCTGCCAGGGAGTACGTGGCCTGGCATACATCTTCCGGCTCTTGCCCGGATATCCCATCTCCTACCACCTTCTCCTTTTTATTGCTTGATGCAGCAGCTCCTTCTCTCCTTCTGCTGACGCCCACAATGGCACCCGTGCGTCCAGTGGACCTTGTCCTCTGGCCTCTCACCCGCAGGCCCCTTTCATGTCTGAGGCCCTTGTAGCTCCTCATCTTCTTCATGAGGTCAAGGTCTTCCCGGAGGGTCATATTCAGTTCTACGCCCATGATATGGATATCCTTGCCAGTCTCAATATCGCCACGCCGGTTGACCATCCAGGCGGGCAGGATATCGATGGCATCCTCCTCCACGACCTTCTTCAGCTTATCGATCTCGGCATCAGGAAGCAGGCCGAGGGTAGCTCTCGGGTCCACTCCTGCCCTCTCAGTGAAGATCTTGGCGCATCTGCGGCCCACACCCTTGATGCCCGTCAGGGCCATGTGGACCTGCCTTTTGCCGTCCAGGTCGGTATTCAAAATGCGAACTATATGCCTGAGCTCTTCATCAGAGCCCTTCTTAGGCTTCTCTTCAGCCTTCTTAGGCTTCTCTTTTCCTGCAGTTGGTCTTGCCAAATTAGTCCTCCAGGGAACTTTATTCCTCTGGATCAGCCCCGGGTCTGAGCCCGACGCCGCCCGCTTAACACATTGTGGGGCGAATCAATCCAATGAGCCAAAGTGAAGTTATGCTTCTCGTATAAAAGACTTATGAGGATCAGGCCTCTTGGATCAGGCTGCTTGGGTCAGGCTGCTTGGATCAGGTTGCTTGCGATTCCAGCTCGATCTCATTATCCTTGGCCCACTCCCTGAGCGCCTCTCTCTGCCTGGCGTTCTCATAATCATACCAGGTCTGAAGAAGGCCTCTCTCATCAAACAGGTCTTTGAGCTGTCTATATGCCCCGCGCCGGCCAAAGATCCTCCGAATAGTATTCAGATCATCAGGCAGATGCTCTTCTGCAAATTCGATAACGAGCATCTGTCCCAGGTTGAGTTCGTTCTTATGAGGGATCGGTATGAAGTGATCGCATTCGAACTCATCCTCGTCCTTTGGATCATCCCATTCGGATTGATAGTAGATCTCGCCATTATCAAGGCACAGGAATGCTCTATTCATACCGTACTCGGCCGAACATACATAAAGGAATGCATTATGAATCTCGTCGAAGGTGGTCATATCCATTCTCTGATCTTTTAAATTTGCTTATTTCCTTTTTTCCAGACCTTCCTAACTGATCTGAAGCTCGATCATCCTTTTTTTATTCCAACGGCCTTGAAGAATGTATAGCAGAAAACACCATCCTCTTCTGCTGTCCGGTATAGATCCCTTATCCCCTCATCAAACGTCTCCGATTTTATCATCCCTGACCCTATCGCCGCTTCGCGAACCCCCTCGATCATGGCAGTGAAGGTGTTCCTGGTGAAGCCCTCCACCATCTCCGGCCGGCTGGAGTCGGCATAGACCATGCGAGGAGAGACCCGGACCGATCTGAAGCCAGTTTTAGAGAGCAGGGGGTAAAGCTCTCTTCCAATCATAGCGTTTCCTCCAGACATTTTCTGCAGCTCCACCAGGGAGGCGATAGCTCTTTTAGCGGCAGTGCTATCAGGATAGAAGTATGCTAAGCCGTGGTCCCCCTCGATCACTGTGATTGTGCCCCCGGGGCGGATGAACTCCTTCAGGGCGGTGACAGCCTCTGCCGGCCGGGGGAGGTGCTCGAGGATAAAGCAGAGGAACAAGTGGTCGAAGGATTGGGCCTCAAAGGGAAGATGGAATATATCCGCCTGGAGAAGATCGACATTCTCAAGGCCTGCCTCCCTGGCCCTTCCTCTGGCCTGGAGGAGGAAGGTACGGGATATGTCCAGTGAGATGATTGATGCCCCCGGACTGTTTTGGGATAGGGTTAATGTCTGCGCCCCCACTCCGCAACCCGCCTCCAGGACCCGGCTGCCAGCAGGATAAGAGGTATCAGAGTGCAGCAGCTCGACCAGGGTGGAAGCCTGATCCTGCAGGCGTCTGCTCTCTTTGGGATCATAGCCGTGGACATATGCACTGCCCATAAAGCAGATGATATCCGAGGTTTGTATTAATCTTAGCGTTTGTATCGATCTTAGCTGTCGAGAGGCTGCATGAGGCAATAGAGTCGAGCAGAGGAGATATATCCAATATCGCGATGGAGATATATGCCGGGCAGCTTGATATTTAAACCAGGCAGCGACCAGGGATATTCCCTATCTCTTTTTGGGGGCAATGCAAAGAGGTTATAAGTATTTCATTTAATCATTTAATAATGTACATCTAATCAATTGATCAGGACAGGTGTGTTAAATGACCAAGACTGCAGTAATCATAGGCGGAGGGATTTCCGGGATATTTGTGATGAAGGATCTCCTGGAAAAGAAAACAGCGGCGAAGGAGGATCTCAAGATCGTCCTCATAAAGCGGGAGGAGAGCGGCTGGGTCTCCGTCTGCGGACTGCCCTATGCACTCCGCGGATGGTATGAGATAGAGAAGGTTGTGATCAACAAGCCTGAGTTCTTCACAGAGCAGGGAGTGGATTTCAGGACTAATACCGAGGTCGAATGGATAAATACCGATGACAAGACCTTGAAGCTGAAGGAAAAAGAGACGCTCAAATACGATTATCTGGTCATTGCCACAGGGAGAAAACCGGCCCTTCCTGAGGTTATTGAACGGTCAACTCTGAAGAACATATTCACCCTGAGCAGCATGGAAGATGCTCTTGAGATCGAGGCTGCCATCAAGTCCGGAACTGTGAAAAACGCCCTTGTTCGCGGGCGGGGGATAATTGCACTGCAGGCTGCTGCTGCGACCTCTGCCAATCATATCAAGACCACTGTCCTTGCAGGTCCTCCCTCATTGCTTCCCGGAGGCCTGGATCCTGATATGGGCGATATGCTCAAGGATTGGATGCAAAATCAGGGGATAGAGTTCATACTGGAGAAGAAGCCAATAACTGGCCTGAGAGAGGATAAAGGCACTGTCAGCTCTGTTCTCATCGGCGAGGGTGGTGAAAAGGAGATCCCTGCGGAGATGATTGTGATCGCCAAGGGGATGAGGCCGAATGTCAGACTGGCAGTGGAGGCGGGAATAGAGACAGGGCATACTGGCGGAATTATAACCGACAGCACACTGCATGTCAAAAAGAGGGGGAGCTACCTCAAAGAGGTCTATGCCTTGGGCGACTGCATCGAGGTCATAGATGGCATCACCCTCCGCCCGCGGTTGAATCAGCTGGCTTCTACATCTGTTGTCCAGGCGAATGTCATCTCAGACAATATAATCAGTGATATCGAAGGCAATCCCTGTCTGTATTCCTCTTACGATCCGTGTGTGGGGCCGGTTGTCGCCGAGATCGCGGGAATGAATTTTGGATCGGTGGGGGTGACCACAGAGGCGGCAGAACGAGCGGGCATTAAGACGATATCCGGCAAGGCAACCAAGCTGACCAAGGCCAGATACTTCCCGGGGGCCAAGCCTCTCACAATGAAGCTGATCTTTGATGCCTTCTCCATGAGGCTTATAGGGGCTCAGATGATCTCTGAGGTTCCGGTCTCAGACCGGGTAAATGAGATGGCTGTGGCCATAAGAGCCCGTGTTACAGCAGAGGATCTTGAGAGCACAGAGAGATGCTTCGACCCATCCTTATCTCTGCTCGTGGATGTGACAGTGGATGCCGCTCAGGAGGCTCTGAAAAATAAATTGATCTGTTAGCCTTCAGATCGCAGCTGGCATAAGTCGGGATGGGCAGGCTGGCTTCATCCCGCCCATAAGCTGCATATCTTTCATTTTTTCGGGGGGGGGGGGGGCGGGGCCCGGGGGGGGCGGGCGGGGGGGGGGGGCCGGGGGGGGGGCGGGGGGGGGGGCGGGGGGGGGGGGGGGCGTAGCAAAACCAGTTCAGCTTAACTTTATCTCCCTTGGGAATAAAAAGAGTTCGGGCTGATCATATCCAAGCAGCTCTTCTCTTTTTTCGCATTTCGTCTCTTCCTCTTTCTCATTTCTCTCATACTACAGCCTCCCCTCTATATGCCTGATCTCCACTGCCACTCCTCTTCTTGATGCTACCATCTCCCAGCCGGACATCTTCGCCCGTCCCACCCCGAAGGCCTGCTCGCCGATGATGCTAACCTCATCCCCCGGCCGGATCTCTTCATCTGCGCCGACGACCCCTGGAGCGAGCAGCGAGCCACGGGGCAGGAAGTCGCCTATGGTTACGATGTATCTGCCCAGCGGCTCCAGGCGTTTTGCTCCCTCCATGGAGAGAGCCATGCTGCCGTTTATGGTCCAGGTGGCCAGAGGCCTTTTTTTCTCATCCTGAATCTCCCTGCCCTTCACCATTATCTTTCCCGCCAGCAGGGCATCGCCCGCGCCCTGGCCCAAATAGAAGTCGGCATGAGCCCGGTAACGCAATAGCCGCAGGTCCGGCAGGCGAGCTGCGTCGCGGCAGGCCTCTTTTACTGCTTTGGCGAGGCGGGATAGGTCTGAAGCACCGGTCCCCCCGCCGGTATAGATGGCATCCAGGCCCGACTCTCGCACTGTCTCCTCCAGCTCTCCCTCCAGGTGGGCGACTATTCTCGTATAGCGATTTCTTTTCAGGTAAGCCTCCAGGCAACCGATCAGCCAGGCCCTCTCCTCTCGATCCCAGCGGCCGGTGACCGGCACATCGTAGCTGGCAGCAGGATAAGCCTCCTCCAGTTCCCGCGGCACCAGGGCCAGGGGCGAGGTGAGTATCAGCTCATGCAGATAGCGCCTTGCGGGCCCGACGGCCTCGGCGAAGAGGCGGTGCGATCGGGAGGTGGAGTAGGGCTTCCTGGCAGAGCAGGGCAGGAGCAGCAGCACATCGCTCTGCGGGGCCTGATATCTCTCTAGAACCCTTTCTGCAAAGCGGGTGACCTCCACCCTCTGCAGGGATTCGGCGCAGTTGGCATAAAAGGTGCTGCGCCTGCTCGTGGGCGTCCTTTTCTCCAGATAGCATTGCTCCCCATCCAGCAGGCGCAGAGCAGCAGTCTGGCCGGGAGTCACCCTGACCTGGCGCTCAACATACTCTCTGATGCTCTGAGAGCGAACCGCCTCCCTGACCACCAGCAGCTCCTCCTCCAGCTTCAGCAGGTTATGGGCGGCGAATAGATCCCTCTCCTGGCCGGCGGCTCTCTTCTCTTCCTTTCCCTTCAGCTCGATGCTCTGGCAGTGGGAGCAGAGGCAAAAGAGCTCACTTTTCCCTTCCAGCTCCTTGGCAGTCCAGACACCATCACGGGTATGGTAGCGGCCCAATAGGCCATCTGCTATCATCCTGGTGCCATCAATAAGATCAACTCCCAGGTAGATCAGAAGGGCCAGATTGGCGGGCGTGGCCAGAGCAGGGGCATAAAGGGCACTATCTGGTGGGATCTTCTCCCTAACACTGATCGCCGCCTCCACCAGGTCCCGGGGATTTCTGAGGCTTCCAGCATTGCCCATTAAGTAGACATCGGCATCCTGGGGCGTCCTCTGGCTGAAAGGATAAACAAGCACGCCCTTCGGACCATCTAAATCCAGAGCTGGCAACTCCAGGGCCGGCTTGAGGTGCAGTGCTGAGGGAACATACGGCAAGATGGCCAGCTTTTTTTCATTCTTCAGCTCCTTCAAGCTCTCCTGAGCAGCTATGACCTCCTCCAGGGAGCCATAGCCAAAGACGCTCCCCACAGAGAGATAATCCTGGGGGATGATGATGCCGGGAGTGCTGATCTGCCTCTTCAGGAGGAGCCTTCCCATGCGGGCTGGGCCGTCGCGTCGGAGAACCTCGAAGTACCTGGTCATAGCTTGTATGCCTCGCTTGCAGATGCTGGATGTCTTGGAGTTGGAGCATTGATCTCAAACATATTATCAGCAGACAATGACTTAATCGTATAAAAAAGGGATTAGGGTCGTTTTTAACCCTATGGTAGCCGGCCACGGGGCTTGTCTGGATTGCTCTGGATTATTCGATCCTTATGCTGAACCTCGCCTCTGGATTGGCCGTCATCAGCTCTCTCATGTTCCTCTCCGCCTGCTCTTTGGCGGCGCTGTCGGCCTGCTCCGGCACCTCAGCATTAAAGGGATAGGTCTCAGCCAGCTCACGGGGGTAGGGCCCGAAGGGCGGCTTGTAGAGCAGCATGTTGTCGAAACGGGACGAGTCAGCAGCGGGATCGCTTGTGATCAGCACCTCACCCTCCAGGGAGATGCGACCGATCCTGCGGGCGTAGCGCAGTACCTCCGGGCGCAGACTGGCCTCCTGGCTGGTGTAAAAGAAGGTGGACTTGCTGGCTGTGTCCAGCCTCTCCAGCCACTCTCCATATGAGCCCAGCCTTTTCAGGCCATCCAGCATTCGGGGGTGGGAGCGGCAGCGTGCCTCAAGGAGATCCCAAAGCGAACCCTCGCGAATGCTCTGCCGGACGAGCTTGATCTCCTGCAGGGAGATGTAAAGGTTGTGGCGGGCCAGCTCTTTCGTCCTTTGTGGGCTGTCCATCAGCTCCTGGTGGGTGTATTTCTGGCAGACGGGACAGGAGCAGGGAAGATACTTCATCTCCGCCAGCTTCCTCGTTCCCTGGACGGTCAGATAGCGACCCTCTCGGGCATAGAGAGCATAGGCGGCGGAGTCGAAGAGGTCGCAGCCCATGGCAGCCGCCAGGGCAAAGATCATTGGATGTCCCGCTCCGAAGAGATGGACGGGAACTCCCGAGCCCAGGCCTTTCTTAGCAGCGACAACCACATCCACCAGATCCCTGAACCGGTAGGCCTCCATCAGAGGCACCACCCCACCCACAGGGCAAAGATCGAATCCGAGGCCCCGGGCAAACCTCCCCGCCCTCTCCCGCAGGTCGGGATAGGTCGATCCCTGGACCGGTCCGGCCAGCAGTACCTCTCTTTTCAGACTGGCTGCCTCCTGGAGCCTCATCTCCGTGGTATTCAGCTCCAATTCCGCCCTCTCCCTGGAGACATCAGGAGGGGTTGGTATGTCCAGGGGCACAGATATATCCGATTTTATGGCAAACTGAAAATCAAGTATCTCCAAAGGCAAGACATCGATATCGCCGTATACTGAGAGTTGAAAGGCTCCCGAGTCAGTCATTATCGGACCGGAGAAGCCCAGGAGATCGTGCAAGCCACGTTCTATTGCTTTGATTCTCAATTCTTGATCCTGGTTTATTATGTAGCTATTGGTGATAATCATCCCCGCACCCATCAGTCCCAGCTCCTCCGGAGGGATGAGGGGAAGATGGGGATTGACCACCGGCATTAGAAGAGGGGTCTCAACATTGCCATGGGGGGTGGAAAGCCGGCCGATCCTTCCGGCCAGATCCTTATGCAGTATCTCGAAGCGGTCCGGCATATCCTGCCCAACGCCAATAAGGAATAAATAGGTTGGGTCAGATCACCGGGAAGATGGGAAACTGAATAAAACAGGATGGATTAATATGAAAAATATAACTGCATTGATTGCTCTGATCAGCTTAACGGGTTTAACGGCTGCCCAGGGCAGCTTCCTGGGTGAGGGCTATAGCTCCAGTCAAACCGCCTTTTTCAATGAACCGAGCACATCGACCTTTGACCCCTTTGTGCAGACCTACTGGAGCAGATATGTTGCCGGCGAGCAGAACCAAAGCAGCATCAATTTGACAACTGAGATGGGCATGTGGATGAATCACTTCCCATTGCTGTTCAGCACCCCTCTGGATCTCAGGTCCACCAGCTTCAAGAGCAATGTTACCACCCAGGGCCTCAGTGAAAAGGATAAGAAGAGCCAGGCTCTGAAGACAGAGGTATACCGGGAATTGGGCCTGAATGAAGTCTCCTCATATAGAGCCGACTCCGGCATCCTTGACACCAGCAGTGGAACTGGCATGCCGGCAGTTGATGCCTCAGAGAAGGTGGTTGCTCAGAGTGTTATGTCCTTCTTCAACGTCTGAGATGAGAACAGATAAAACACAAAAATAGACGAACAGGAAAAGCTCTGCTTATTCCTGCACCACTAATTTCCTTTTCTGGAGGCGACTGTATACGGCAACAGTCCGCCGGCAAGGAGAATCATCCTCTGCCTTCCGGAGAGGTTCATCTTCAGAGCCAATGCTTGCTCGCTCTGTTCTACAAGGGCGAGGACGCTCTCATCCCCCTTCTCTAATGATCTGCGAATTGCAGGTATTCTGATTCTCGTATTTTCCGGGAGAATTTCCCAGTCCGACTCCTGTTCAAAGGTGAACGGCACTATGCCAAAGTTGACCAGGTTGGCGGCATGTATTCTTTCTATGGACTTGGCGATCACTCCCTTCACCCCCAGGTACATGGGACACATGGCGGCATGCTCTCGGGAGGAGCCCTGGCCGTAGCTAAGGCCGGCGACAATCAAATTGTGGCAGCCCTGATCGCGGAGAGAGGAGGCGCGAGAGGCGAAATCCCTGTCCAGCGGCTCGAAGACGAACTCAGCATATTTGGGAACATTGGAGCGGTACTTGAGTCTGGATCCAGCAGGCATGATGTGGTCAGTTGTTATCAGGTCTCCCACCCTTATGGTCACACATCCTGTTATATCCTCGGGCAGGGGTTGATTGACAGGAGGTTGGCCGATATTCGGGCCGCGGCAGATGGTGGTCCCTGCCCTCAGATCCGGTGCTGCCGGTGGGATGATCATCCGGTCATCGATATGGAAATGATCGGGCATCTGGACTGCTGGAAACTCCATGTCCAGCTCTCTTGGGTCGCTCAGCCTGCCGGTGAGGGCGGCAGCGGCAGCGACCACCGGGCTGGTCAGATAGACATTGGCGCTGGGGGTGCCGGATCGGCCCATAAAGTTGCGGTTGCTGGTGCGGACGGAGATGGAGTTGGTGCAGGGGGACATGCTGTTTCCGATACAAAATCCACATGAGGCCTCAAGTATCCTCGCCCCGAATTCTATCAGGTCGCCAAGGGCGCCGTTCTTTGCAATGGCGCCCAAGACCTGTCGCGATCCAGGGGCTATCCCTAAAGAAACACCTTCAGGAAGCTTCTTTCCCTTCACCATCCTGGCCACGGTCATCAAGTCCACATAAGAGGAGTTGGTACAGGAGCCGATCATCACCTGATCCACAGGAAGGTCCAGATCTCCAGCACGAACGATATTCCCCGGGCTGTGGGGGGCGGCTGCCAGGGGCTCGATCTGCTCCAGGTCGATCTCCAGGCTGCGGTCATAGAGGGCCTCTTTGTCTGCGACAAGGGGTTTCCATTGGCTCTCCCTCTCCTGAGCAGCCAGGAACCTTCTGGTCTGCAGGTCGCTGGGGAATATGGATGTGGTGACCCCCGTCTCTGCCCCCATATTGGTGATGGTTGCCCTCTCCGGCACCGTCAGGCTGGATATGCCATCGCCGGTATACTCGCAGACGAAGCCCACGTTCCCCTTCGTGCTCAGGATCTGCAGCACTTTTAGGGCCACATCTTTTGCTGTGGACCAGGGCTGGAGCTTGCCCGTAAGATGCAGCTCGATCACTCGGGGAGCTGTGAGGTAGTATGCTCCTCCTCCCATAGCGACGGCAACATCCAGCCCGCCCGCGCCCATGGCTAAGGAGCCCACTCCTCCTGCGGTGGGGGTGTGGCTGTCCGAGCCCAGAAGGGTCTTGCCCGGGCGGGCGAATCTCTCCAGGTGCACCTGGTGGCAGATGCCGTTTCCAGGGCGGGAGAAGTATATTCCATATCTCTTCGCGATGGACTCCAGGTAGGCATGGTCGTCAGCGTTCTCAAATCCCACCTGTATGGTATTGTGATCGACGTAGCTTACGGAAAGCTCTGTGGCGATGTCAGAGAGCCCCATGGACTCGAACTGAAGATAAGCCATGGTGCCAGTGGCATCCTGGGTCAGAGTCTGATCTATCTTTATGCCTATCTCTTCGTCCGGCTCGTAGGAGCCATCTACAAGGTGCTCTCGCAGGATCTTCTCCGTCAAGGTGTAGCCCATAAAAGACCTCCAGTTGATTCATCAATAAGCAGGTGTAGAGGATGATTATATCGATACTCGCAACTGTGATATTAATACTCGACGATGAGGTACTCGGCGATGGAGTGATTGATGATGGGGCAAAAAGGTTATATATCTCTGAGTTATTGGATGGGTTCGGCCCGCCTGAAAGGGCAGGGTTACAGGTCCTGTAGATGTTGGTTATAGGACCAATGATACAAGTTTGGTCTGAGGTTGTCCCTGCAACTTCTCCGCCTCAAAAATTCGAGGCCGGGGGAAAGAGTTAAATACCGCAGATGACTACCTTAATGGGCCGCTTAGGCATCGCATCCATAAGGCTGCGACCCTGAATCCATGATGGGTCGAATTCCATGATGCGATATACAGAATATGTGGAGACGCGAGCTTTTTCGTGTCTGACAATGGTCTTGGCGACTCAGCCAATTCCGATTGGTTCGGAACATAACGCATACTTCCTAGAGAATTCTGGTTGATCCTGCCAGAGGTTACTGCTATCGAGGTTCGACTAAGCCATGCGAGTCGAATGTAGCAATACATGGCGTACTGCTCAGTAACACGTGGACAACCTGCCCTTAGGACGGGTATAAACCCGGGAAACTGGGTATAATTCCCGATAGGTCTCGTCTGCTGGAATGCATCGAGATCCAAAGCTCCGGCGCCTAAGGATGGGTCTGCGGCCTATCAGGTAGTAGTGGGTGTAGCGTACCTACTAGCCTACGACGGGTACGGGTTGTGAGAGCAAGAGCCCGGAGATGGATTCTGAGACACGAATCCAGGCCCTACGGGGTGCAGCAGGCGCGAAAACTTTACAATGCTGGGAACAGCGATAAGGGAACCTCGAGTGCCAGGTTACAAATCTGGCTGTCGTGATGCCTAAAAAGCATTATATAGCAAGGGCCGGGCAAGACCGGTGCCAGCCGCCGCGGTAACACCGGCGGCTCGAGTGGTAACCGTTATTATTGGGTCTAAAGGGTCTGTAGCCGGCCGGATAAGTCTCTTGGGAAATCTGGCAGCTTAACTGTCAGGCTTTCAGGGGATACTGTCTGGCTCGAGGCCGGGAGAGGTGAGAGGTACTTCAGGGGTAGGGGTGAAATCTTGTAATCCTTGAAGGACCACCAGTGGCGAAGGCGTCTCACCAGAACGGACCTGACGGCAAGGGACGAAAGCTAGGGGCACGAACCGGATTAGATACCCGGGTAGTCCTAGCCGTAAACGATACTCGCTAGGTGTCGGCCACGGTGCGACCGTTGTCGGTGCCGTAGGGAAGCCGTGAAGCGAGCCACCTGGGAAGTACGGCCGCAAGGCTGAAACTTAAAGGAATTGGCGGGGGAGCACAACAACGGGTGGAGCTTGCGGTTTAATTGGATTCAACGCCGGAAATCTTACCGGGACCGACAGCAACATGAAGGCCAGGCTGAAGACTTTGCCGGATTAGCTGAGAGGTGGTGCATGGCCGTCGTCAGTTCGTACTGTGAAGCATCCTGTTAAGTCAGGCAACGAGCGAGACCCACGCCCACAGTTGCCAGCGTACTCTCCGGAGTGACGGGTACACTGTGGGGACCGCCGCTGCTAAAGCGGAGGAAGGAATGGGCAACGGTAGGTCAGTATGCCCCGAATATCCCGGGCCACACGCGAGCTACAATGGTTGGTACAATGGGTATCTACCCCGAAAGGGGACGGAAATCTCCTAAAACCAATCTTAGTTCGGATTGAGGGCTGCAACTCGCCCTCATGAAGCTGGAATCCGTAGTAATCGCGTTTCAACAGAACGCGGTGAATACGTCCCTGCTCCTTGCACACACCGCCCGTCAAACCACCCGAGTAGGGTCTGAATGAGAGCGCTTTCAATGGAGGCGTTCGAATTTGGGCTTTGCAAGGGGGGTTAAGTCGTAACAAGGTAGCCGTAGGGGAATCTGCGGCTGGATCACCTCCTAACGTTACGAGCATGCCAAATGGCATGCCTCTCTGAGCCAATCGGAAGCTGAAATGTCGATCAAGACCATGAAATAAGACAAATCTATCCAGCTAATTTGCAATCATCTGCTGGCCGTGATCTGGGGCTTGTAGCTCAGCTGGTAGAGCGCCGCCTTTGCAAGGCGGAGGCCCTGGGTCCGAATCCCAGCAAGTCCATTTGGGATATATGCACACATCGAGGCAGACTCGATGTGGAAGGGCGGAGGTCTGGCTCCCCGGCATGGGGGGCAGTCCTGCGATGCCGTGCACAAGCTTTGCGACCAGACGCTCACTGAGTTTAGTGGGGCATAAGCTGCTTATGCCAGCCAGGGGATGGCTCGGCTCAAGTGCTGATGAAGGACGTGCCAAGCTGCGATAAGCCTCGGCGAGGCGCATGGAGCCATTGAACCGAGGATCTCCTAATGGGAAATCCTGAGTCTTCGGACTCGATCCTCAAGGATCGGGAACGTCCCGGATTGAAACATCTTAGTAGGGACAGGAAGAGAAATCAACCGAGATACCGTCAGTAACGGCGAGTGAACGCGGTAGAGCCTAAACCGAATCCCGCAAGGGAGATGTGGTGTTATAAGCCTGGCCTGCAAGTTCTGACCTGGAAGGCGAAATGGCCTGGAATGGCCTGCCATAGAGTGTGAGAGCCACGTAGCCGTAACAGATCAGATCCTGGGCCTTGTCTTGAGTACTGTGCGTCGGAAATCGCGCGGGAATTTGGGGGTCACCAACCTCCAAGGCTAAATACAACTTGAGACCGATAGCGTATTAGTAGTGTGAACGAAAGCTGAAAAGTACCCCAGATAGGGAGGTGCAAAGAGCCTGAAACTGGCTGGCGATAGTGCGTTAGGGCGCCAAAGGATCTTTCTTTCGAAGGAAACGGTGGCAACGCCGCAGTACGAGAGAGACTGCCAGCGTTCTAACATGCGTTTTGAAGAACGAACCAGGGAGTGCATATTGGCGGCGAGGCTAATTCTGTCATAGAGGCAGCCGGAGCGAAAGCGACAAGCGCGCATGAGAAGAGGCGCGACGTATACAAGTGCGTGTAGTCGTCCGTATGCGACCCGAAGCCGGGCGATCTAGGCGTGGGCAGGTTGAAGCGTGGCGAAAGCTGCGTGGAGGACCGCTTGAGGTGTTGATATGCAAATCGCTCTCGTGACCTGCGTCTAGGGGTGAAAGTCCAATCGAGGTCGGGAATAGCTGGTTCCTCCCGAAACATATCGCAGTATGACCTGGTCTGAGATAGTCGGCGGAGTAGAGCACTGATTGGGGAAGCCGGACTCGAAAGGGTCTGTTCTTTTGTCAAACTCCAAAACCGCCGTCGTCGTAGACGACCAGCAGTCCGGGCTGGGGGGTAAGCTTCTAGTCCGTGAGGGAGACAACCCTGACCGTGGTTAAGGTCCCCAAATATCGGCCAAGTGTCAACACTTAAGGGAGTCCTGGGTCATAAACAACTGGGAGGTTAGCTTAGAAGCAGCTATCCTTTAAAGAGTGCGTAACAGCTCACCAGTCGAGATTCAGGGCCCCGAAAATGGACGGGGCTAAGCCGATTACCGATACCACGGAGCACCGCAAGGTGATCTAGTAGGGAGGCGCTCTGCGTGGGCAGAAGCATCTGCGTGAGCAGGTGTGGACCGCGTAGAGACGAAAATCCTGGTAGCAGTAGCAGCAAAGTCGGGTGAGAATCCCGATCGCCGTAAGGGCCAGGGTTCCTCGGCAATGTTCGTCAGCCGAGGGTTAGTCGGTCCTAAGACGTACCCTAATCGGAGTACGCCGAATGGGAAACAGGTTAATATTCCTGTACCTTTCAACATTAAAACTGACGCTTCCGGATATGTCAAGCGTCCTTGCCTGGGCGTTCAAGCGTGCAAGCCTGCGGAGAGCCGTAATGGCGAGAAACAGGCGAAAGCGTGATGACGTAAGTTGGCAAATTCCAGGAGCCCGTGAAAAGGGAGTTGAAAGTTCGTACCGAGATCCAACACTGGTGCCCCAAGCTGAGAAGGCTAAGGCGTTTCGGCATATGCTAGCTAAGGGAATTCGGCAAATTGGCCATGTAACTTCGGGATAAATGGTGCCTGCTTTGCAAAAAGCAGGTCGCAGTGACGAGGGGACTCTAACTGTCTAATAACAACATAGGTGATTGCGACTCCGTAAGGACTAGTACAATCACTGAATCCTGCCCAGTGCAGGTACCTGAAGACCCGGTTCAACGGGAAGAAGGGCCTGTTAACGGCGGGGGTAACTATGACCCTCTTAAGGTAGCGTAGTACCTTGCCGCTTAATTGGCGGCTCGCATGAATGGATCAATGAGAGTCCCACTGTCCCTAGCTGGTACCCGGTGAACCTTACATTCCAGTGCAGAGTCTGGAGACCCCTAATGGGAAGTGAAGACCCCGTGGAGCTTTACTGCAGCCTGCCGTTGGGTTGTGGTTCTGATTGTAGAGCATAGGTAGGAGACGTCGAAGCTCGGGCGCCAGTCCGAGTGGAGTCAACACTGGAATACTACCCTTTCAGAGCCGCTGCCCTAACTCTGAGAAGAGGACCTCGGTAGGTGGGCAGTTTGGGTGGGGCGCCACGCCCTTGAAAAGATATCAAGGGCGCCCTAAGGTTGACTCAGTTGGGTCGGAAACCCAACAAAGAGTGTAAAGGCATAAGTCAGCCTGATGTTACCTCGCATAGCAAGAGGTGACAAGACGAAAGTCGGGCTTAGCGAACCTCTCAGCTCTCTTGGTGAGAGCGTTAGATGACAGAAAAGCTACCCCGGGGATAACAGAGTCGTCACCGGCAAGAGCACATATCGACCCGGTGGCTTGCTACCTCGATGTCGGTTCTTTCCATCCTGGCCGTGCAGCAGCGGCCAAGGGTGAGGTTGTTCGCCTATTAAAGGAGATCGTGAGCTGGGTTTAGACCGTCGTGAGACAGGTCGGTTACTATCTGTTAGGGGTGTGTTGCGGTCTGAGGGCAAGTTGGTTTTAGTACGAGAGGAACAAACCAACGGCACCTCTGGTCTATCGGTTGTCTGGCAAGGCATGCCGAGCAGCTACGTGCTCGCGGATAAGGGCTGAAAGCATCTAAGCCCGAAACCGCACCCGAAAAGAGACCGCTTAGAGTACTCGTAAAAGACGAGTTTGATAGAGTCGGGGTGTACGCACCGAGGCAACGAGGTGTTCAGCTCGCAGCTACTAATAACTCTGCAGCGCTCCGCTAAACTCGGGCGAAATCTGTGTCGCAAAGCAAAAAAAGTGCACCATAACGAAGGGGATGCAGCAATATAGACTGCATCAAAGGTCAAATTTCGGTTCGACTCCGGACCTTCGAATCGAATATGGCGGCCAGAGCGGCGGGGCAACTCCTGAACCCATCCCGAACTCAGAAGATAAGCCCGTCCACGTTCCATACTGTACTCAGGTGCGAGAGCCCTCGGGAAATATGGATAGCTGCCATATTCACCTAAATTTCTTTTTGTAATGACATCATGAGCTTGGGCTCCCGAATTACTGCATTTCAAATCCCACTCAGTCATGCTGCACGGTCGATCGGGATACTGTGCGCCCGGAAAGGCCGTCAGCCGGAGAGCTGCCGTGCTCACCTAATATCTTTAATTATAGCTATAC
This sequence comes from Methanothrix sp., assembly GCF_016706325.1. Taxonomy (NCBI): domain Archaea; kingdom Methanobacteriati; phylum Methanobacteriota; class Methanomicrobia; order Methanotrichales; family Methanotrichaceae; genus Methanothrix; species Methanothrix sp. The sequence goes on from NZ_JADJJX010000002.1 coordinate 473,974, forward strand.
CTCGGGATGCGACAGACATTATACCATGCTGGATCCAGGTCTACCGAATTGGCTGCCATCAAGGGTCCATGCAACTATGCCGCCTCCCGCCCCAAGGGGAGCGAGCCCTCGGGAAATGACGGACACTCGCCCAAGTCGGAATCGAGGCTCCGTGATTACTGTGATCACCCTGCTATGCGTATTGGGCTATCATTTTGGCTTACTTTTTAAGCGCAGAGATGAACTCCTCCCTCTCAAGCCTGGCCTACTTCATGATAGAAATTAACGTGCCCTTCGCCAGCTCCGGATGATTAGGCACTGTTACTACCAGATTTTTCTCCTCATTCTATAGGTGAATGTGGCTGCCGGTCTGGCGATAGGCCAGGAAACCCAGGTGCTCCAGAGCCTTGATGGCTTCCTTAGCCGAGACTATTGGAAGCCTGGGCAAATCGCTCGACCTCTATGTCGAGAAATGAGAGCTTTCTCCCCTTTGGTGCCAGTTCGGGTCGTGAATCTACAATCGGCTGTTATTTATATAACCTATTCCTATATGCTACATGGGGTGTAGCAAAATGGGCAAAAGAGGTCCAAAGCCTCGATTCTTGGATGTAGCATGCCCGAATGAGCAGTGCAATCTATTTGGAATTGCTGGGAAAGGAAACGTCACTGTGTACGGAACTTACAAGATAAGCTCCGGCAAGGTCAGGAAATATATTTGCCACACATGTGGTACCAGATTCTGTGATAGAACTAACACTGCATTCTATGACACAAGAACAAACGAAGAAAAGATCAAGCTGGCTCTAAAAATGGCCATGCGTGGAATGAGTGTCTTAGGAATAGCTGAGATCCTTGAGTCAAAACCATCTACTGTAAGCACTTGGATCTCGAAAGCAGCAAAGCATAGTGAAAAAGTCAATGAAGTTGTCTTGAAGGATGTAGAGACCCCAAAGGTAGAGATGGACGAGGCATGGACTTTTGTGGGGAAAAAACACTACCCAGAGAAGGTGAATACGAAGATAAAGGAACTTGGATCTGGATAAGCATGGCTGCAAATTGCAGGTTGGTGCTTTCACATGTTATCGGTGAGCGATCTCAGGAAAATGCAGATCAGCTCGTTTCAAATACTGCCAAAAGACTCAGATCAATGCCGCTCTTTGTGACAGATGGATTAAGACTATATGCAGCAGCTCTTCGAAAGCAATATGGAAAACTACAGCCGTTCGCACCAACAGGCAAGCGAGGGCGACCTCGAAGTCCTAAATTAATCGTAGATGAACTATTACAATATGCTCAAGTCATTAAAATGAGGGTCAACGGTAGACTAAAAAAAGTGGTCAAGAGAATCATATTTGGCAAAAGATATAGACCACAAAATGATATCTACCAGCTACATTGAACGGCAAAACCTGACATGCAGACAAGATAATAACCGCATATCAAGGAAAACCATAGGTTTCTCTAAGGAGACTGCAGAATTGAATAACCAAATGACCCTATATTTCGCGCACTTCAACTACTGCCGAAAGCATCGTGCTCTAAAATATAGAAATGAGATGGGCATAACGAAGTTCAATAGTCCCGCGAAGCAAGCTGGCTTAATCGATCATGTCTGGAGCTTGCAGGAACTCTTGACTTTTCCATATTACAAAACTCAAACCCATTAGAGGCTCACGACCCGAATATCTGCATTCCAAGGATTTTCCAACTTTTCATATTCTTTAATCAATGGCGGAATAAAACTATAAATACGTCTAGCAATTTCATAGTCTTGAATGGTTCGGAATTTTGGAGCCGTTAATGTATTCGGATTAAATAAAGAGAAATCCGAAAAACCAATAGATATATGTCTATTAGGATTGTTTAATTGATCCAGGCTACTAAGTTCAGAAGCGATATTAACAAAATCCTTTCTGATACCTTCTCCAGATGTTGTCAATAGACAAAACCGAGTTTGCCTATGAATTCCTGGAAAAAGAGATTGACTATTCTCAAATTCGTATAAAGATGTTAGAGTTTTGCTACTTATCAATGTGCTAAAGAAATTGCTATTATTATTATCCGTTGCAATACCGCTAGGAATTACCAAACCTGACTGCCCATTATTAGAAACGATTTTCTGAGCCAACTCCGCAAAAAGAGCATATGTATTAAACTTTCCTGTTCCTGTCAATGGGTAACAACCGCTATTTCTGATGAACTTGCTTTCTTTCTCATGAGACATTTTATAATCCAACCATTGATTATATAAAATTGGATCTTCCTCACTAATATGTTTAATTATCATCTTTCTTTTGCTAGCGATGCGCAAATCTAGATCGGGGCGGTGCAAAGAGAAAAAAGGTATCTCCTCAATTTGAACCTTCTCCCAAGGAGGATTTCCAAGTACAACATCGAAACCACCCTCGGCGAAGACCTCAGGGAATTCTAAATACCAATGAAAGAACTTATGCTTATGGGCAAATTCCTCGATTTTTTTTATCATTGCGTCTGGGGGACATATATCCTCTGCTAATCCCATGATTACTTCGCTTGTCGGCACTTGATATCTATTGTCATTCAGCGGAACAAAGAAAGCAGCCGTCCATGCATCGGCCAGTAATTTCTTTCTACGTAAATACTCTGTATCCTTTAGCCTATGATATTCTTTGCACTTATCTACGACTCCTTCTGCAGTGTTCTCGACCATATCCGAAAGGCGAGAGAAATCATCCGCATAATCCATCAGGGCTTTCTCGCTCCATCTAAACAGAGTTACTCCTTTTGCTATACGTTGTTTCTTATTAATATCCTTAAAGTGCTTAGAGATCTTCTTATCATCTCCAGTTACAGCCTTAAATGCTTCATCAGGAACTCCCTTTGCGATAAGCTCCGGCGTAGCCCCTATCAGGCTATTGCCACACTTGACATGGTGGTCCAGAAAATTGAGTGGCTTGTCCTTGACCATGGCATTGATCCAGAGGGATACTTTGGTCAGCTCAACAGCCATAGGATTAAGATCGACTCCGTAGATGCAGCTCTGCAGGACATCTCTCTTGGCCTCCTGAATAGCATCATCATCTGGCACTGTCGGCTCCGTTCTTACCCTGGCCAACTCCAGAGCCAGACGGTTGCAGGCCGCAATTAGAAAAGCCCCGCTGCCGCTGGTCATATCGCAGACCTTGATGGATAGAATTGCCCTCTCCCTGACTTCCTTGCCCGAGCCTGCACTATTGAGCCGCTCTGCCAGGACCGGCTCCAAGGCGCTCTTAATCAGCTCCTGCACAAGATCGGGATGGGTATAATAGCTGCCTGTGGTCTTCCTGGCTGAGCCCCTGGGATCAAGGATGAAGCTGTTGGCGGGATAGGAAATGCCCTCTATCTCCTCCGGCTGGTCAGTGATGCGGGGCGCAAAGTCCAGCAGGCTCTCATAGATAGAGCCTATCTCCTCCACATTGATCTCCGAGTAGTTGATCCTTCGGGCTGTGCCGTCAATCTCTGTGAGAGTGAGAAAGCGAATGGCCTCCAGCAGGTCCGAGTTCTTGCAGCCGAACCGGCTGGTATATTCTTCTCCAGATGTCTCGAAAAGCATCCCGTTGTAGGGATAAATCCCCAGCTCGGGAACTCCCTTCCAGATCATCCGGAAGGTGTTCTGCAGGCCAATCCACAGGTCCTTATGGCCATCCTCTTTGCTGTGCCTCGCTGCCCTCTCTCTCAAGGCAGAGAGGCTATACTCCTCTAGGTAGAGATTATTGCCTGAAGATCCACCCAACATCCCCCGCTGCTCGGCATAGAGCAGAAATATGATGCGGTATATGGTCTTGAGAATCTCTTCATAAAATCTGTGGCACTTGTCCTGGTCACCCCTGAGCTCTGATACGAACGCCGCGTCGAGAAAGCCATTGCCTAGGGTGTTGATGGCCGAGATCACGCTCCTCCTGAGGCCAGCACCGACCTTTTCCCCCACCGCCTGGTTATGATTGAAGTACTCTTCCAGATAGATCTCGCCTGACTCGGACGGCATGAACCTGCTGGCATGAGCCAGCCGGTATAGAGCATGGAAATCGCTATAGGAGCGGGTTAAAAAGATAGCCTCTAAATCGAACTCGATGTAGCCCTTGGTGTAGGTGTGGTGATAGTCTCTCAGGAGCCGCAGATAAAGGCCGTTAGTGACCAGTCCCCACTTATCCCCATGGACATTGAGATAAGCCTGAAGAGCGTCATGGGGGCAGGGCTGCCCTTTCTCAGGTCGCTCATCCAGGTCCTGGGCAGGCGGGACAATATGAACTACGGGAGGCTTGCCGTTATCCGGGGACTCTATCCATCCCCTGTGGGAGAACCTGAACTTCATGGAGTCGCTAATCTCGATGTGCTTAGGAGTGGAGACGGGCTCAAACCCCAGAGCCTCCAAGAGTGGCATAGTCCAGCGGCGCCTAGCATCAGCCGCATCCATACTTTGAAGCTTGCCATAGCCATAGAGATCCCAACGCTCCAGCATCTCCTTCCAAGCCCTTGATATCCGAAGCTTGTACTCCTTTTTATCAAGAGCGGCAACAGACTTCGACCAGGGAACCCGGAAGGTCTTAGGCGCAACAAGTGGATGAGATATGGATTCTTCCCTCATCAGTGCTATGAAATGCTCTGACAGAAGCCCTCCCGAGTAGTTGATGTTCTCTAGCTCTTTGTTCTTGATCCTCATCTGCTGGCACCCCCTGGAACAGCCGGATAATAGATGGTCACAGAGAGCATATCAGTCGATGCCTGTGATACGTCATCAAGCCCCTCCAGCCAGTGTTGGTCGGACTCATCGAACTTCTCCTTTAGTTCGGCACGCTCCTGTTTTATGGCCTCAAGCCTTTTCTCCAGACGGCTTTGCAGAACTGGCAGGTAAACCCCAGGATCAATGGCTTTCTTAAGGTGAGGCAGTATCTCCTCACGTGTACGCCTCATGGGCATGGGCCTGGACCTCCAGATAGCCTCGAGCTCTCTGGCATCAAGCGAATTTGAGCCGGTCAGATCGCAGGCCACGGGCAAAATCTCCTCGATAATCCCTGCTGGCTTAGTGTCTACTGTGAACCTGGCCAGGAAATGGTAAAGGAGTGTGACCTTCTGGACGGCAGCAGTGGAAATAGCAGCCGTCCTACCATATCCTGCCGTCTTTCCCTCAAAGACAAACTGTCGGACCAGCTCTATGGCCCTGCGAACAATGGGATGGCCTGCGTTAAGCTGGACAATATCTTTATTCTGAAGAGCTAACTTGGGATCGAATGTCGCCCTCTTGATCTCTCTATCCTGGCCAGGAATAACAAGCTGAGAGTTCTTGAAATTGATATTCAATGTGTTTTCGAAGTCATGGTTTTCTTCTACGGCGCAGCCCAAATTCCAGAAGGCATTAAGAACCAGATTGCGAAAATCCTCTTCGCTGCCTATCAGCTCTTCCGTCTCCTTCATCCGTTTACGCACCTCGGAAAAATCGACATCCGATTGGCCATAGAAGCTCTCCGCTTTTATTCTTTCAATGGTCTCTTCATCGAAGGGATTGATCTGCTCATGGCTCCTGCGATCTTCACCAAAATCTATCAGATTCTTCTGGACAGATGGAACCTCGATGCCCTGCTCTCGGATTATGTCGATAACATTGGCATCATCCCCAAAGAAGGGTGGAGAGAAGCCAAACTCCTCTCGAATGCGCCTGGCCTTCTCCACCAGCACCTTGAGAATGGTAGCATCCAAGGTATCGCTCATAACCAGGGTTCTTATGTGCACCTGGGGAACCTTCTGGCCGTATCTGTCGATCCTGCCATTTCTCTGTTCCAGGCGGTTGGGATTCCAGGGGAGCTCATAATGGACCATAATGTTGGCCATATGCTGGAGATTGATTCCCTCGCTGATACAGTCGGTGGCGATAAGGATTCCTATTTGCAGCCTTTGGAACTCATTGAGTCGCTCTTTCCGCTGCGCCTCGTTGAGCTCGCCGTAAACAGTCATTATCTTTATGTCAGACTTGGACTTTGGAAGCCTCTGGGGAATCTCTCTTTCCAAATAATCCAGAGTATCCTTATAGCGAGTGAATATGATTATCTTGGCAGGCCCATAATATCCGGATATGGCTTGGCTCAGAAAATCTCGGGTCAGCTTTCTTAGCTTGCTGTCCTTGGCGGGCGTGATCTTTTCAGCTAAAGGCACCAGTTTTTCCAGCTCAGCCAGTTCCTCTTTGTTGGCCTCAAGCGATCCAAAGACGTTCCTGTCTGCTTTATAATACGCTTCCTCATCGGTCTCATCATCACCCAAGTCTTCATCCAGGACTGTAGCCTTGGCTTGCTCGAAGGTCAGGCTCGCCTGGTCCTCGGACTCCGCACTTTTTATCTTGGAAAGCAGCTTCTCTCTGCGGTTCTTGAGGGACTGACGTAGAGCGGCAGGAGAGGAGATCCCTCTTTTGTGCAGGTGCATCACAGTCCATTTAGCAGTTATTTGGGTCTTATAGGAACCCCCTTCTGCCGAATCAAGGATCTTCGTTCCATAGTTGCTTAGGGTTCGAAGGATCTGCTTCTCTTCATCAAAAACCAGGTCTACCAACACTTCTTCTTGCATTCTTTCTGGAAACGGATTCTCTTCCTCGGAATGTTCCTTGAACCAATCCTCGACATCCTTTCTCCTCCGCTGGCAGATATATTCTCTGGCGAGCTCTCGATTGATCCTAGGCTCGTTGAAGGAGCCGGAGACCATATTGCCATCCAGCATTCGAAGCAAGCTGGCATAGGAGTCGGTATAGCCATTGTGGGGAGTGGCCGTAAGGAAAAGAAGATGCTTGGCCCTGGCTGACAGTTCACGGACGAAATCGTATCGCTCCATGGAGACGCTCTGATTCTCTCCGCTCTGGTGAGGCTTGGCAGCAAGATGAGCCTCATCTACTATTACCAGATCCCAGGGAATCTCCAGGACCTGATGTCTTATGGGATCCTTCTTCACGTAGTCTATGGATGCAACAAGGCAGCGATAATGCTCCCAGGGGCTCGCCCCAGGAGGGAGCTGGCGCTCCAGAACTCTGCGGTGCATAGATGAAATAACTTTTGCATCGATGTGAAAGAAGTACTCCAGGGCCTCACGCCATTGATCACGAAGATTTCGAGGGCAGACCACGAGTATTCTGGAGACTAGGTTTCTGGCCATAAGCTCGGATACGATCAGGCCGGCCTCAATGGTTTTTCCCAGACCCACATCATCAGCAATCAACATCCTGACCCTATTGCTCTTCTTAAGGGCCATGACTACTGGCACAATCTGGTAATTGGTAGGGATGACGCTGCTGCGCTGAAGGCTCAATAGAGGGGCGGCTCCATGAAGCATAGAATAACGATAGGCTTGGATCAGGAGCTTATTTGAAGCTGGATCGCCCAACATTTCTGGGTTTGGCGACTCGATATTGGCTTTGCGAATAGACTCAAAAGGAAGGAAGAATCGCCTCTGTTCGATCTCTCCCCCCTCAATATTGGTAGCTGCAAGAATGTTTGCATCAAGAGAGTCCACACGCCACAAGCGGCTGCGGAGTTCCACGATGTCTCCTACTTTTGCATCCAAGACCTACACCAATAAAAGATTGGCGAGAGAGTATTAAGGGATGACGGTGCAGCCTCCTGTCAGAAGCCGCTTCATAATCAATTTTTTACTTCTCTCTCGCCAGACTCACATCCATTCCCTACTCCTCTCAAGATCCACCTGATATCCATCCCCAGCTCGATCCTCTTAACGCCAGTGTTCATGGTGCTGCGAAGGCCCCAAGGCGTGATCTGGTAGCGGGCCAGATATCAGCCAGCTTTTCGTGTAGCCTTATGATGGTGCTATCCTGGATCAATACGTCTTCGAAAGGCGATAGCCGATCACAGAGGGTTCGATTGGGCTCTTGAGCCAGGCGTTCGAGGCCATGAGATACACATTCGCGGAGAAAGGTTACCAGTTCAGGGGTAAAGCGATAGTACCAGCTGCTATCACTCAAAATCAGATTCGAAGCGGACTCATAGTTGCGCTTCAGACCAGCAAGGGTTCGCTGCAGAAATGTCCCATAACCTATAGCCAGCGTCCAGAACATGATAACAGGATCGATCTTACGCTCGCGCTTGATTAGTCCTGTCTCTTTTGCTTTTTCTCTGAGCCATTCCGGTGGAAATAGCTCACAAAGCGTCCGCTCAATCAGATTTTTGTCATCGAATGAATATTGCCTGGGCACCTCAATCTACTCCCCTTCAGATCTGAGAGAGTCTCTATAATATTTATATGTTATTAACCAGGCTATCTTTAATCTCATATAACTTGGATTGCATCAAAAAAGAGGGTTGCTATAGAAAGCAAGCCTTAACCGATGACGTATGGCAGCAATTCTGGATAGGATTACCCACCGCGCGCTGATACTGAACATGAACGGAGAGAGTTTCCACAGAAAGTAGCGAGACGTGAACTTAGACTCTATGAGTCATGTTAGTCGTCTAAGGGGGTCGAAATCGGATCGGCGCGGGGGGTCAAATTTGGACCGGCGGATACAACTTTTGGATGATGATCACTGTCCTGGTACAGCATGCCAAACATCCGAGTGCCATTTGCATATTAAATCAAGGCACCATTCGGGGCCATAACTAAATAGTAATAATTGTACTAGAAAATAGTTGTATTAAATAATCGAGGGATAAGACATGATCGAAGCTGCATTAGCTGGTCAACTGGCTGGTATTCTGGCACCTTTTTTGCCTAAACTCATGGATACTGCAGCTGCCGGTGGCATGAAGGTCTTGGAGTCTGCAGCCGAGAAAGCCGGTGAAGCCGCCTGGGACAAAGCAGTTAGAGTGTGGAATATTCTCAGACCAGAGGTAAAGAAGGATCCGGAGGTTGACAGGGCCATACAGGATGTGGCAAAAAATGCCGAAGATCCTGACGCCAAGGTTGCTCTATCCTGGCAGCTGAAGAAGCTGACTCTTCCGCTTGAGACGCTAGCCGAGCTCCAGAAGATAGTTGCCGAAAGCAGGAGCGAGGTTCGCATCACCTCTGCCGACCGCGGAGGCGTGGCCGTCGGAGGCAGTGTATCGGGCAGCACGATCACCGCAGGTTATCACGAAAGCAGTAAGAAGTCTGAGTCATAGATGTCAGCAGAATCCCTAATCGAGGCGTTGAAGCGCCTAGAGTCAGGCCTGACCGAGCCAGATGATCTAAATGAGCTGCAACAGGCTGTGGCTTCGGGCAATATCGATTATCGAATTGGGTGAGATTATAGCAGTATCCTGGCGCTCGATATCACTCGGCTTTACCGCCATCTGTTGGATGATCTCAATACCCTGGGCCATCTACGACTGGCATAACGGCCAAGTTCCTTTTGAGGCTATATCTGGTTTTCTCCTTGGCCTTGCTGCATTGATGGGTTACTTTTACGGGCCAAATCAAACCATAACCGCACCGCAGAAATCAGAGGTCAACATGAGCCGATCCATAAGTGCCTCGAATGCAGGAGTAGCAGTTGGCCGTAATGTTATTAATAGTGAGATCCATACACATATACATCCACCAGGAGCCACGAAACCCAAATCCCTTTCCTATCAACCCCCGAAACCCCCTAAACCAGGTGATATCCCAGATCACGGTGACCTGCCACCCGGATCTAGGATGACTTTCTTGCAAAACGCTGTTTTCACCGGCAGGCATGATGACCTGATCGAGCTGGGCCGATACCTGCTCTATTCACATGATGAAAGCGGTGTAGTAGTTAGCGGCATGGGTGGCCTGGGCAAGAGCCAGCTGGCAGTTGAGTTTTGCTATCGTTACGGCCGGTTCTTCCGGGGAGTGCATTGGATCCAGGCCAACCTGGATATGCAGGCGGAGATTGCCGAGAACGGTCTGGCCATGGGCCTTCCTTACTGGCCTGACAAGCTCCCTGAGCAGGTGCAGGCCACCCTAAAAGTCTGGCAGGAGGAAGGTGGACAGAGGTTAATAGTGCTTGACAATGCCGAGGATCTGCAGGTCTTGCAGAACTGGTTGCCGAAGCTCCAGTCAGCAAGGCTGCTTATCACATCTCGGCGGGAGAACTGGCCTATAGATATGGGACTGAATGTCAAGAAACTGGAGGTGCTCGCTCGCAGCCAGAGCATCGAGCTGTTGTGTAAGCTGGCTGCCAGACTGAAGGAGATGCCTGACGAGCAGCTGGACAATCTAGCTGATTTTCTGGGCGACCTGCCTCTTGCCTTGGACCTGGCAGGTTGGTATCTGGCAGACAGGCCGGAGTTGCCGGTAGAGGGTTATCTGGCAGAGCTTGAGGCTGGTTCAGCCCTGGAGCATACTTCTCTCAGGGATTGGGCGGAACACAGCCCTACTGGACACTTGACCAGCTTGGCTGCCACCTTCGCCCTTAGCTGGGAGCGGCTCACCGAGGGCGATGAGCTGGCAAAGCAGCTGTTCAAGATAGGAGGATACTGTGCTCCCAATATGCCTATACCCCGGCAGATTCTGGCTAAGGCCATGGGGACAGATGTGCCTGACCATGAGCTGGACAGGGCGTTACGTAAGCTGGAAAGTTTGGGGCTGATGGATTCTTCTGAAGGTAGCAGGAGGATGCATAGTCTCCTAGCGGAATTTGCTCGCCTTCAAGACCGAGATTCTGATGAAAGCGTTTTACCTGACCTGGCAGAAGCAATGGCCGAAATCACCACTGAAGCTATTGAAAGCGGCCTGCCTGAAAATATGAGGCCTTTACATGAGCACCTTGATTTTGTGGCCAGGTCAGCAGAAGAATCGAACCTGCAGTCATCCGGGGCTCTGTGGAACAACCTCGGAGTGAATCTGAAAGATTTAGCGGACTATGAGGGAGCTAAAAGAATTCTTGAGAGGGCTTTGAAGATCGACGAGAATGCCTACGGCCCAGACCATCCCAACGTGGCCAGAGATGTCAACAACATCGGAATGGTGCTGCAAGATCTTGGTGACCTCCAGGAAGCCAGGAAGTGCTACGAAAGAGCCCTGAAGATCGACCAGAAAGCCGACGGCTCAGACCATCCCAACGTGGCCAGAGATGTCAACAACATCGGATCGGTGCTGAAAGATCTTGGTGACCTCCAGGAAGCCAGGAAGTGCTACGAAAGAGCCCTGAAGATCGACGAGAAAGCCTATGGCCCAGACCATCCCAACGTGGCCATAAGAGTCAACAACATCGGATTGGTGCTGAAAGATCTTGGTGACCTCCAGGAAGCCAGGAAGTACCTCGAAAGAGCTCTGAAGATCGACGAGAAAGCCTACGGCCCGGACCATCCCAACGTGGCCATAAGAGTCAACAACATCGGATTGGTGCTGCAAGCTCAGGGTGACCTCCAGGAAGCCAGGAAATGCTTCGAAAGAGCCCTGAAGATCGACGAGAAAGCCTACGGCTCAGACCATCCCAACGTGGCCAGAGATGTCAACAACATCGGATTGGTGCTGCAATATCAGGGTGACCTCCAGGAAGCCAGGAAGTGCTTCGAAAGAGCCCTGAAGATCGGCGAGAAAGCCTACGGCCCAGACCATCTCAACGTGGCCACAATGGCCAACAACATCGGATTGGTGCTGCAAGCTCAGGGTGACCTCCAGGAAGCCAGGAAGTGCTACGAAAGAGCCCTGAAGATCGACGAGAAAGCCTACGGCCCAGACCATCCCAACGTGGCCAGAGATGTCAACAACATCGGAACAGCGATGCAATATCAGGGTGACCTCCAGAAAGCCAGGGAGTGCTTCGAAAGAGCCCTGAAGATCGATGAGAAAGCCTACGGCCCAGACCATCCCAACGTGGCCAGAGATGTCAACAACATCGGAATGGTGCTGCAAGCTCAGGGTGACCTCCAGGAAGCCAGGAAGTGCTACGAAAGAGCCCTGAAGATCGACGAGAAAGCCTACGGCCCAGACCATCCCAACGTGGCCATAGATGTCAACAACATCGGATCGGTGTTGAAAGCACAGGGTGACCTCCAGGAAGCCAGGAAGTGCTACGAAAGAGCTCTGAAGATCGACGAGAATGCCTACGGCCCAGACCATCCCGACGTGGCCAGAGATGTTAACAACCTCGGATCGGTGCTGCAAGCTCAGGGTGACCTCCAGGAAGCCAGGGAGTGCTTCGAAAGAGCTCTGAAGATCGACGAGAATGCCTACGGCCCAGACCATCCCGACGTGGCCAGAGATGTTAACAACCTCGGATCGGTGCTGCAAGCTCAGGGTGACCTCCAGGAAGCCAGGGAGTGCTTCGAAAGAGCTCTGAAGATATGCCGAGATAAATTCGGCCCAGACCACCCGAACACCAGAACAGTGGCGGACAATCTGAGTTCACTCGGTCAGGGGCAGAAATAGACTTAGGGTTACGCCCAAGCACATGTTATGAAATTGATATATTATGACATCGTCCACTGTCGCATGCACCCTGAGGACTTTCTCTCGTTAGACGAACGGCACAGACTGCTGGCTGCCTCCCCTACCTTGCGAGAAGCTGCCCATCTCTCGGCTGATGGCCGGCTGCGGCCTTCGTGTCTCAGAAGTAGATGCCTTGAAGGTGGAGCGCCTGGATGGCGCCGGAGGATATCTGCATGTCGTGAACGGCAAGGGCGGTAAACGGCATACCTCTATCCTCCCCAAGCCTGTCATAGAAGTCTTTGGTGCTCATCTCCAGGCGAAGACAACGGATATATCTTCGAGGGCAGAGATCAGGGCCACATCTCAACCAGGCAGATTCAGAGGCTGCTGGACGAAGCTGCTGAGAAGGCAGGGCCTCAGGAGACAAGAATGAGCAAAATGAGGTAGAGGAAGAGGATCACGCCGCATCTGCTAAGGCACAGCTTCAGCCGGTGGTCACTGGATGCTGGAATCGATATCAGCTATCTGTAGCATCAGTTAGGTCTTGGGAGATAATGATACTATGAAGAAGGGCCTACAAATGAAAGAAAAAATCGGCCTTTGTAGGCAAGATAGAGAAATCAGGAGAGAATGAAATCGCCATTGCCTCAGAAGAGCTTATCGGCAACATCCGGCCACTCATAGAGCAAGCAAGGGCCCATGTCGCTCAATCAGTGAGGCTCCTCGCTGCTTTATTTGGGTGGCCAAGAATCCTAAGGTATGATCAGAGTTATCGCCCAATTGCCAGGATACCACTGTTGATGATGGGATCAATACCAATCACCCCTAGAGCCTGACTCATTGCGAGGTTTTGTATCATGGATTGAGAATCGATATCCTGAGGTTACCCACACGAGATAGCGAAGAGCCTTTTTTTTTAAAAAGCTTGTTCTCAGCATGAGCTTGACCTAGCAACCTCTCAAGCTCGGCAATCCTGGCCTCATACTTGCATATGTTGCCATTGCCGCCGAATGCTCTTTCTGGATTCTCGGCCAGTTCGTCTCTTGTGCGAGCTTTACGGTTTATACTCGTCGCGGATCTCACTTTGATTGGATTGCAGATAATGGATTTTAGCCATTGAGGGCACAAAGAGCATAAAGGGCTTGCAAAGCCATAAAGCTGCTCGAGGATAGAATAATTCTGAAGGGGATGAAGAGGTCTGCTCCCGGCCGGTGTGATTGGCCCAGCCGCTAAATCCAGCAGGACGCTGATGAGGCATGCGAGAAATATTTATAATAGTATATCGATAAAAAGTTTTGCCCTCCTCCATTCTATGCGCGACGGAAGAGAGCATATGCCAAATCAGGTGCCTCTGACGACATGATACGTACTTATGATTCCTAACCTTTTTAAAGGGGGCTGCTCATGCCCTCCGCCTAGCCATATGAAACCATCATTTCTGGCCAGGCACCCATAAGGCATGAAAATGAACACGAACCAAGACACAGAGACATCTTTAGGAGATCAATCACATTCAGGAGAGATCGCATCGATATGCGTGAGGGCTATACTCATATCAAATTGCCATTATCTGCATCCTCATGGGCGGCCAGGTCAGCAGCTGAATTAATGAATGATATGGGGCGCTGACACAATAATACAGGCCTTGGAAAATGGTAATCCAAAGCGTTTTTATATGCCTTTGTACTCTGCTGTATTTCAACTGACTATGCTGCTAAAGGACTGCAGGACTCATTGGGCGAATAACAATCCAGGATTGATCCATTTTATTAATGCATAGCAGGGGTGGGGTGGAGAGTTTGGTGGGGGAGATCACAGCTATATTGCCGGCCTATAATGAGGAGATATCAATAGGTAGCATTGTCCTGCGCACGCTCAAATACGCAGACCGGGTTATTGTGATAGATGACGGCAGCCTGGACCGCACTGCAGAGGTTGCCGCCCTGGCAGGGGCTCAGGTGCTGCGCCATAAGGTCAACCTCGGAAAGGGAGCAGCTCTCAAGACGGGCTTCTCCTCCCTCAATGGCGATGCAGTCATTGTCACCATCGACACCGATGGGCAGCATGATCCAGCCGACATCCCCCGCCTTGTGAATCCCATCCTGCAGGGAGAGGCGGATATGGTTAACGGCAGCCGCTATCTCAATGGAAATAAGAGGGATACACCAGCATACCGTCGAATAGGCCAAAGAGTGCTAGATGTGGCCACAAATATTGGCAGCGGCCTCTCGATAACCGATACTCAGAGCGGATTTCGAGCTTTTGCCGGCCGGACCAAGGGCATATTCCGCTTCAATCAGAAGGGGCTGGCCATAGAGAGCGAGATGCTGGCCGATGCTGCTGCCGCAGGCCTGCGCATCCTGGAGGTGGAGATCGGAGTGCGCTACGATGTGAATGGCTCTTCAGAGAATCCAGTAGCCCATGGGGTTAGGGTCCTGGTCAATGTTCTCAAGGACATGCAGTTGAGAAAGCCGCTCATCTGCTTCACCGTTCCCGGCTCTCTTATGGCAGGAGCGGGCATACTGATGGCTCTGGAGTTCCTCAGATCCTTCGTCCACGGCGGGGGCATGCAGTATGGCCCGACCATGATCATGATCCTGCTCACCCTGTTCGGATCCTTTATGGCCTTGACAGGGATCATTCTTCATATCTTATCAAGGGTTATGCATGAGTTCAAGAGGGAGCTGATAGCACAGGGAGGATTGAGGAGGGAGGGAAAAGCTTGAAACCGACTCTGATAAGAGCGCTGCGAGGAGGTATGCAGGGCATATGAATGGATTGGCCAGTATAATAATAGTTCTTTACAATAGCAGCCATTATATAGAAGCATGCATTGATTCCATCATGGCACAGAATTACCCTCATGAGATCATCGCCATCGATAATAATTCCACTGATGACAGTTGTCGTATCTTAAGAGAGAAATACCCCAATGTCAGATTGATTGAAAGCAGGGAGAATGCGGCTACGGGGCAGGAAACAATGAAGGGGTTAAACATGCAAAAGGCGAATACATCGTGGTGCTCAATCCAGATACTGTAGTTGAGGGGCGATGGCTGCAGGAGCTCGTCAAGCCCTTAAAAAGTGGAGATAAAGTCATCACCACACCAAAAATCCTGACCTATAATGGCGAGGTTATCAATACCTGTGGAGCGATAAATCACTTTTCCGGCCTCTCTTTTACCAGAGGATTGGGCTATCCATCGGGCACGCAATCCTGCAGAGAGCACATCAGCGGCTTCTCTGGATGCTCATTTGCCATCAGGCGGGAGCACTATATAAGCCTGGGTGGTTTTGATAAAAGCTTTTTTATGTATAATGAGGATGCCGATTTTTCCTGGAGGGCCAATCTCAATGGATTCAAAATCCTGTACATACCCTCATCTGTGGTCAGGCATGATTATATATTAAAAATGACACCCAAAAAATTCTATCATCTGGAAAAAGGAAGATATACAATATTGAGAAAATATCTATCCACCAATTGCCTGCTGATGCTTGTTCCTTCACTATTGATTACGGAGTTGCTGACCTTTGGTTTTGCCTCAAGGCAGGGTATAGAGTATTTATACAATAAGATTCTGGCAATGCTGCATGGCCTGACCGGCGAGATAACACCAGTTAAGGGAAATTCTCATCTGCTGATCGGCTCATTATATGATAAGATTCCAGACGACCAATTGACCAGATACAGGCTGGATGTCCTTTTCATAGGCCTTTGCAATATAATATATATTTGGAATTATGCATTATTGAAGGCAATGAGAATGTCATATCAGAAGAGGATAGAGAGCAGAGTGCTACAGATATCAGATCGACTGCTCCATAGTCCAGTTGATTGATGTGAAGAGGATATACTTTATTGCTGCTATTGCATCATACATTTATATTCTATTGCATTTTAACAGTTCGATAGATGCTTTTGCACCCCTTCAAATAAGTGCAGTGGACGAGACGATAGAAAGAGGATTTCTGCTGGATGCTTATAGAAATACCGTTCCCACCTTTCACATATTGGGCTCTCAACTGGCACTGATGCTGGGGAAGGATTGCAGCTTTCTATTATTTTCACCAATTCAGCTCATCCCCTATGCTGCACTCTTCTTTTTATTGATGTTGAAGCTCTCCGATAGTTATTTTCTGGCAGGCCTGGTATCGCTCACCGAGTTGACGACAGGTTATGCCGGGACCCAGAGGATCTTCTTCTGGCCGCATGGCATAGGAAGTATATTATATTTTGCTTTATTGATATTATTTCTTCTGATGTTCTCTGAGAAGAACAGATCAGTCTGGCAGTCATCTAATGGCGGTGATAATTGGAATATCCCTGGTATTTACATCATATGATGTCATCTTCACCTTTTTGTTATTTTTATCATCATTTGTAATATATCTGATAATAATCAATAAACCGAGGCATCCGTTCAGAGCCAATCTCGATTGTAGGTCGCAGCAATCTATCAAATTGTTGATTTTATTGATCATTGTTGAGCTGGGACTCACTGAATTTGTTTATAATAATTTTATTCATGCATTAAAATCATCCGACTCTTTCACAACATCTGTGCTGGATAAATTCCTGTTATCCTACTTTGCTGCCAGTATTCAGGATAACATTCTAAAAGATATATATCTTCATTATCCGCAGGGCATAACCCTATACGGTTATATTAAATATGGCATTCTCCTGGCATTCCTCATCCTCTTTCTAATTTATTTTATCTCATTGCCCGAGATGAGACATAGAATAAAACCCATATTTATATTATCAATACTCTCATCCATGGTGATCTGGGCATTCATTCGCTTGATGATCGGGCATGTGGAGATTGGTTTCTTTTACTATCCTGCCATCTTCAGCATAGCCTGGATATTCAGGAATGGAGGATCTTTCAGGAGATGGGCGGCTGTTGGCGTAATCGTTCTATTGGCCCTGAATCCTGTCTATCACTTCATGATATATAATGGGGAGCTCTCCAATAAGGACGTAGATAAATTTAATTACCTAAATCTCCCGCTATCATGGATCAAAGAGGAGAGCAGCGGAGAACTGATAAGGGGAGATGAACTTACAAAGAACTTTTATCTAATGTCATTCAGAACGCAAGACTTTCAGACCCTCGATGAGAATGATGTGGCCTTCCTTTTGAATAGAAGCGAATATAATGTAAATAATTATTTTATAATAAATGAAAATTTAAATGTCATAGATATAGTAAATTGGGTACAGATTGAACCCTGGAGGCACTTCGGTGGAGCATTGGATTGTAATAAAAGGATATCCAAAATTTTAGATTCGGAAAAAATCCTTATTTATATGAGGACGCGATGAAAAAACACATGGCTCTACCAAATATATTAACAACTGTAAAATCATGATATGAGCTGCACACTGCCAGCCTCCGAGAGGAATTCACACAGACTATAAATATTGGCTTGAAAATGGGGACTGGAACTGGCGGCTTGAATAGTAAATTACCAGAGGCCATAGAGTGGAATGCCAAAGGCCGAAGAGTGGAATGCCAAAGGCCAAGAGTGGAATGCCAAAGGCCAAGAGTGGAATGCCAAAGGCCAAGAGTGGAATGCCAAAGGCCAAGAGTGGAATGCCAAAGGCTGAAGAGTGAATTACCAGAGGCTATAGAATGAATGATCACTGGAGCAAGAAAAAGGTATTGGTAACAGGGGCAGGGGGCTTTATAGGAAGCCATCTGATCGAACGTCTTGTGGATTTGGGTGCTGATGTCACTGGTTTTGTGAGATATAACTCAAGGAATGATTGGGGATTGCTGGAGATAATCCCTCAGCATAGACTCGATTCACTGCAGGTCGTCTCTGGAGATCTTATGGATTTTGATGCTGTATCCAGTGCAGTCAAAGATGTAGATATCATATTCCACCTGGGTTCATTGATCTCAATCCCCTACTCATATAATAGGCCCAGGGATACAATCGAGAATAATATTTTAAGCACTTTAAATATTTTAACTGCGGCAAGGGATCAGGGGGTGGAGAAAGTGGTCCATACATCTTCCAGCGAGGTATATGGCACAGCATTATATGTGCCTATCGATGAGAAGCATCCCCTTCAGGGCCAGTCCCCCTACTCTGCCAGCAAGATCGGAGCAGATAAAATAGCAGAGAGCTTCTACTGCTCCTTTGACCTGCCTGTGGCAACGATCAGGCCCTTCAACACCTATGGACCTAGGCAGTCTGCAAGGGCGATAATACCGACGATAATCACCCAAGCCATAAAGAAAGAGAAGATACTGTTGGGATCCCTGTCTCCGACGCGGGACTATACCTATGTCAAGGATACTGTAGATGGATTCATCAAGGTAGCGGAGTCGGGCAGCTCAATTGGAGAGGTCATCAATATCGGATCTAATTTTGAGGTATCCATGGGAGAGCTGGCAGAGAAGATCGCAATCCTCTTGAATAAGAGAATAAGCATAGTCCGGGATCCCTCCCGGGTCAGGCCTCTGAAAAGCGAGGTACAAAGATTATGGTGCGATAATGGAAAGGCTAAGAGATTGCTTGATTGGGAGCCGAAGGTCTCCCTGGAGGAGGGGCTGCAGGAGACGATAGACTGGATGAGAGAGAATAAGGGGCTGGTCAAATTAGTGAGATGTTAGGAGAGGAGATGAAAGCTGTGATCCTTGCCGGGGGGCTGGGCACCAGGCTGAAGCCCTATACCACTGTCTTTCCCAAACCCCTCATGCCCATTGGAGAGTCACCAATCTTAGAGATAATTATCAGGCAGCTGAAGGCCAGGGGCTTTGATGAGATCACCCTGGCAGTCGGCCACCTGGCGGAATTGATAATGGCCTTCTTCAATGATGGCAGCAAATACGGACTGAAGATAGACTACTCAAGGGAGGAGAAGAAGCTTGGGACGGCAGGAGGGCTGGGATTATTAAAAAATAGGCTGAAGGATGATTTTCTGGTGATGAACGGGGATGTCCTGACCAGCCTGGATTTTTCTGAGTTCCTGGCATTTCACAAGAGGACCGGCTCCAAGGCAACCATAGCCCTCAATCAAAGGCATGTTGATATCGATTTTGGAGTGATTGAGCTGGACTCTGACCGGAGGCTGAGAGGCTATACAGAGAAGCCCAGGATCGATTATCTGGTGAGCATGGGAGTTTATGCATTCCATGAGAGCATACTGGAATATATACCTGCTAACCCATATCTGGATATCCCTGACCTGATGAAGAGGCTGCTTGCTGATGGAGAGACGGTGAACGGCTATATCCATGAAGGATACTGGCTGGACATAGGACGGCCGGATGATTATAGAAAAGGCCAATGAAGATACAGAGAATATATACAGAGAGAGCTTAGGGTCAGCATCGATGGGACTTAGCGAGAAGACGATATTGATCACAGGAGAGGAGGGCTTTGCCGGCAGGCATCTGCTCCATGCTCTTAAGAGCTGAATTTCATCGATGGTGTCGCTGAAGGATCAAAATGGAAAGAGGGTGGACATAAGAGACAAGGATCTGATCAGGGGGAAGGAGAAGAGAGCGGGAGGATATTGATATCGTATATCATCTGGGCGCGAGGACGGCTGTGAACTCATCCCTTGAGAGCCCCCATGCCACCTATGAGACAAATGTCCTCGGCACTTTTAAACATGCTGGAGTTTGCTGCCTCTGTGATATAGACAAAATCGTATATGCGAGCTCATATGTCTATGGAACTCCCCAGTACCTGCCCATTGATGAGAAAACGCAAGCGAATAATCCATACTCTAAGCAAGCTGCTCGGGGAAGAGCTATGCAGATCCTATCACGAGGATTTTGGAATCAAGTGTGCTATCTTCAGGCCATTCAATATCTACGGGCCAGGGCAGAGAGCCGATTTTCTATACCAAAGATCATCTCCTCCTTTCCTCGGGAGAGGTCGTGGTGAGGATCCCGAGCCGAAAAGGGTTTCGTTCACATAACAGATATGGTGGATGCATATATCAAAGGAGGCGAATACCAGGGCGACTTGAGATATTTAATATTGGATATGGAAGAGCTATAGCGTGAAGGAGATAATAGAGAAGATCATCTCAATATATGGATCGAATATCAAAGTGGCCTATGAGGAGAGAGGCGGAAGAACGAGATAATGGATTGCTATGCAGACACAGCAAAGGCAAGAGCCACACTCCTGGAGGCCCTTATCTTATAGATGAAGGCTTGCAGATGATGGTGGGAATCCATGAAGATAGCCATCGTCTGCTCTCATGGGGGACACTCACTCCAGATGTTATATCTAATGGATGCATTTAAAGGAAACGATATCATTGTAATCACCTATGACTCCAAGAGAACAAGGGAGCTGGAGCAAAAAAATATCTGATGGAGAATATTGGATATAATCCATGAAGATGCTCTCGGCAGCTCTTTTTCTCAGGGCCTTCCAGGGAACACAGGCCCGACCTCATAGTCAGCAATGGATCCGAAATTGCCATTCCGCGCTTTACATTGGAAAGCTCTTGCGCCGCCAAGAGCATCTTCATGAGAGCTGGGGCGAGGGTGAGCAATCCCTCGCTTTACAGGCAAGGATTGTATCCTGTGGCTGATCACTTCCTGTCCAATGGCCCCAATTGCTCTCTAAGTATGGAAAAAGCGGTTTATGAAGGGGCAAGCATGACCTTCGTCACTGT